>NZ_LECT01000012.1 GCF_001027925.1 Rhodopirellula islandica
ATTCGTAGCCGGATTCGCCAGAATTCGGTTCACGCCCGTAGGCCATGTCTCACATGGCGCCCACGCCGATGCTTTGGAACAAAGCGAGGCGCCAACGAAATGCCGTCGAGAGACCAACGTGCACCGGCCAAGAACCATCGCCAGGTAAAACCTGGCCGACAGCAGCCACATCAATTCGTAGCCGGATTCGCCAGAATTCGGTTCACGCTCGTAGGCCATGTCTCACATGGCACCCACGCCGATGCTTTGGAACAAAGCGAGGCGTCATCAAAATGCCGTCGCGAGACCAACGCTCACCGGCCAAGAACCATCGCCAGGTAAAACCTGGCCTACAGCAGCCACGTCAATTCGTAGCCGGATTCGCCAAGAATTCGGTTCACGCCCGTAGTCCATGTCTCACATGGCACCCACGCCGATGCTTTGGAACAAAGCGAGGCGTCATCAAAATGCCGTCGCGAGACCAACGTGCACCGGCCAAGAACCATCGCCAGGTAAAACCTGGCCTACAGCTACAGTAGCTTCGAGTTGCATAACGCGAATTTTCGCGAGACCGAAAGACTTAGCGGTGCGGCGCAAGCCGCCCGGTGCGAAATCGGAGGGCTCGCGCCCTTCCGCTACTTTCATTCACGCATTCCGCTGCCCTATCAAGCAATCAACGGCTCGATCACTTTGCCGCCGAACTGGCTGAGTTGCTTGAAGCGGCCGGCGTGATAGTACGTCAGCTTGTTGTCATCGAGCCCCAACAATCGCAACAACGTGACATGGAAGTCACGAACCGGCCGCACCTCTTCCACGGCGGTCATCCCAGTCTCATCGGTCGCACCGATCGTGTGCCCCGCGTTGACGCCTCCACCGGCCATCCAAATCGTCATCGCGTTGGCGTTGTGATCGCGTCCGTACGCGGTCCCGCCGCGAACGCCGTTGTCGGGTGAGCGTCCGAATTCGCCGCACCACACGACCAAGGTGCTCTCGAGCAATCCGCGTTGCTTCAAATCTTGAATCAAGGCTGCAATCGGTTGGTCGACACCTCGCACCAAATTCCCGTGAGCGCGTTCGATGTAATCGTGGCTGTCCCAGGTTCCGTTGTACAACTGAACGAAACGCACTCCCTTCTCGACCATCTTGCGAGCCAACAAACACTTGCGTCCGAACGCGTCGGTGGCATCGTTGCCGATCCCGTACATCGCGAACGTTTCCTTCGTTTCACCGGAAAGGTCCATTGCTTCGGGAACTTCCGTCTGCATCCGATACGCCAACTCATAACTCTCCAGACGTGCGGACAATTCATCCTGCTCGGGATGCTTGGCCGCATGTCGCTGGTTCATCCGTGCAAGCAGATCCAAATTCAATCGCTGCCGCGTTCGACTCACCCCGGCCGGTGGTTGCAGATCCAAGATCGGCGATCCTTTGGCTCGCAGAGGCGTGCCTTGATAGAACGCCGGCAGATAACCATTGCTCCAATTCGCCGCTCCGCCTTGTGGGTACGAAACCTCTGGCAACACGATGAACCCAGGCAGACTTTGGTTTTCGGAACCCAGCCCATAAGTCACCCAAGCCCCGATGCCGGGATCACCACCGAAGCGATTGCCGCAGTTCATTTGATACATCGCGGTGGGATGATTGACGCTGTCGACTTGGCATCCACGGTAGAAACAAAGCTCGTCCGCGACCTTTGGCAGATGCGTCCAGTTGTCCGCCATCGGCGCACCGCTCTCGCCGTGCCTCGAAAACGAAAAGGGGCTTTGAACGAAGTAACGCTTGCCGCTTTCCATGGCGGATTTCTGTTGCCCTTGGCGAACAAACTCCTGCAAGTGCAACTGATTGAGTTTGGGCTTGGGATCGAAGGTGTCGATGTGCGACGGACCACCTTCCATCATCAAGAAAATGCAGTTCTTCGCCTTGGCCGGAACATGGCCGGGCTTGGGCTGCATCGGTGCGGTTTGGCTGTTTTGGCCGAGGGAGTCTTCCGCTGATGCTTCGTCAGCTAGCAACGAAGCCAGCGCAATCCCGCCCAGCGACGTTCCCATCCGAAACAGACTTTCGCGTCGTGGCATCACAAACATCACATCCACCTCATCAAGGACGAACCACGCCGAATGACATCAATCCACATAGACAAACTCGTTGCAGTTCAGCAGCACCAAACAAACGTCCGCCAAAGCCCACGTGCGGCGATCCACATCGGCCGGTTGCAAATCAGGTTGAAAGTCCACGTTGGCGTGCAAGCGTTCAACAAACTCAAACTTCTCGCCCGTGTTCTCTTCCACCGCTTTGCGAACCACTTCCAAAGGCGGCCGGGAACGATCGGGTGGCGACGCCGGAAGAATCTCTTGCACGCGAGACCAGTGAGCCAGCATCTCAATCATTTCTTCACTCGAAGGCGATCGAGACAACACCAGTTCAAAACACTGGGTGATCGCGTCCTCGTCCGATTCCGTTTCGCGACGCGCCCGATCCGCGAGCGCCAAAGCACGAGAGTGCGTGCTTTGCCCATTGAACAGGCTGAAGACTTGGGGCGTGACCGTGGAGGCGGAACGTCGCTCACAGGAGAAATCGGGCGACGGCACGTTGAACACTTCCAGGAACGGATCGATCAATCCGCGAAGCTTCAACACATAAATGGATCGCCGATGCCGGTCCTCGGGTTTGGGATTGGGAACCCAAGCGGCGGCGAACGTCCCCATGACTTGCCGAGGCTGCAAAGCAACCTCCTGATTGATCTCGGGACGACATGGGATGCCGCCCAACACCGGGTTCAGTTCTCCGGTCACGGCCAACATCGAATCCCGCAATTCTTCGGCACTCAACCGTCGCGGCTTGAACCCTTGATATAGCTGAGTCGATTCGTTGGAACTGGAACGACAATACACGTCCGAGTTCATGATCCGGCGATGCATCGCTTTGATCGACCCGTTCTCTTCCACCAGTGTGGCCGCCAACCAATCCAGTAACTCTGGATGCGTCGGCGGCTTTCCTGTGGCGCCAAAGTTGTTGGCGTTGCCCGCGATGGCGTCTCCGAAATGCCATTGCCACAAACGATTGACGATCACGCGGGACGTCAAAGGGTTTCCGGGTGCCGCCACCCAATTCGCAAATGCGGCCCGGCGTCCTTCGATGGCAACCGGAATGTCCGCCGGGACTTGATTCTCAATCACGCTCAGCACGCCAGGCGAAACCGCTTCACCGGCCGAAAAGGGATCCCCGCCGGTCAAGATCACGCTGGATTCCAGCTCTCCCTTCGTCCACCGATCCTTTGGCATTCGAATCGGACTCATGACCGAAGTTCGCGAAACGGTTCGTCCGCTGTAGACAGCCAAAGCATACGGCTGGTAGCGATCTTGTTCCCAACGCAAACGTTGCAGTCCCTTTCGGGCGACGCGTTCCTTCCCAAATTGCTCCGGCGTGAACCCGACCAACTTCGGCGGGTAGTCGCTCTCAGGAACTCCCGCCGCACGCATCGCATTGCGAGCAGAGGTGAACAGCGATTTTGATTTTCCTTCAGATCGCAACCGTTTCAGTTCCTTGTTCCAAGCAGCCGGATCCTTGCCATTTTCCTGAAACCAAATTTGCGAATTGTCCAAGAGCACCTGTTCGATTTCCTCAAGCGTCCGCTCGTGAATCTGCCTTGAACGATCGAGATAGCGTTTCTCATCAAAGCCAGCCCGGTTCTCGCCGTCTAAGAAATCAGCCTTTCGTTCGGCGAGCTGTGTCGTCGCAAAGACCGCCTGGACCGAGTAGTAATCTCGCGTCGGAATCGGATCGAACTTGTGATCGTGACAGCGGGCACACTGCAAGGAATGTCCCAGGAACGTTTCACCGACACTGTTGGTCACGTCGTCGAGGAACCGTTGACGAGCCACCTTGGCGACCTCCATCGAAGTCAACTCCCAAGGTCCCATCCGCAAAAAACCGGTGGCGATCAAACACTCGGGATCGTTAGGATCAATCTCATCGCCCGCGATCTGCTCTCGAATGAATTGGTCGTACGGCTTGTCTTCGTTGAAGGAGCGAATGACGTAGTCGCGATATCGCCACGCGTTCCCGCGTTCGAAATCATTCGCGAATCCGGAGGAGTCGGCGTAGCGAACGACATCCAACCAATGCTGAGCCATCCGCTCGCCGTAGTGAGCCGACTGCAGCAATCGTTCGACCAACTTTTCAAATGCCACACGGTCGTCGGCCGGGTCTTGGAGAAAACGTTCCACCTCCGAAGGCGTCGGCGGCAATCCGATCAAGTCATAGGTCGCGCGGCGAATGAGGGTTCGACGATCGGCACGCGGTGCCACGTCGGTCCCGTCAGCCAATCCGTCTTCGATCAAGACATCGATCGGATTTCGATCCGTCTTCAACGCAGGCTTCTGCACCGGTTGATAGGCCCACAATCCGGTTGGGTCATATTTCCGGTTTGTCCAATGTTCATCGAGCCCACCGGAGGTTGCGACGGTGATGCCATCTTCGGCGGACCACTCGCTTTCATAGGCCGCTTGGATCTCGGCCACGCGATCCTCATCCGGCCAAACCGCACCAGAGGCAATCCAGTCTCTCAGCCATTCCAGTTGCTGCTCTGAAAGTTGCTCGGCTTCCTTGGGTGGCATCTCCGACCAATCACCGCTGGTTCGGGTCGAGGCCAGATACAAAGGGCTGTGTTCCGGCTCACCAGGAACAACCGCGGCTTCTCCGCTGTCGCCGCCATCTGCCAACCCAGCCAACGAACCCAAATCCAACGAGCCTTCGATCAAATCAGGGTCCTGCCCGTGACACCCCAAACATTTTTCGCGAAGCAGAGGTGCCACGCGGCGAACAAACAACGCTTCGGATTCGGACACACGGGACGATTCTGCGATGTCATCGGCAAACAACTGGCCACCCAACGAGATCGCCAGCAACCACAACGTCAGCGGTTTTCCGAGGGTCGTCAGAATGCGAACTCGCATGCGATTGTGGGCCACGGGTGAATGAATCCTTCGCGTCCTGCCAGACGCATCGGGCTTGAGTTTGGGAGGTCAACCGAACCCAACCAGGGTAACCCATGCTGACGCCTGATGCTCTATGGAGCCCTGTTGAACCGACGAAAAGGGCACTTAAAAACTGGCCCCATCCGACGCTTCGTAAGTTCTTTCCCCCACACACGATCGGTCGAACGAGCAAACCACTTTCGCGATTCCAGCGTCACTTTGGCATCACGTTCAAACGACAAGTCCGCCTCGGGGAATACGATGGTTGACCTCGATTGCAATTGTCCCCACACCATTCCGATCATCAGCCACTCCATGCACCATCGAATTTGGATCCTCCTCGCCGCCTGCCTGACGACTTGCTCTCCTGCATGGGCTCAAACCTCGAGCGAGTCTCGCCCCAACGTGATCTTGGTGGTGACCGACGACCAGGGTTATGGCGACATGTCATGCCACGGCAACCCATGGCTCAACACACTCAACCTGGATCGCCTCGCGACGCAAAGCGTGCGGCTGGAAAACTTTCACGTCGATCCGGTTTGCACGCCCACCCGAGCCGCATTGATGACGGGCCGTTACTGCACACGTGTGGGTGCGTGGGCGGTCACCGAAGGCCGCCAGTTGCTCGATCCCGACGAAACAACCATGGCCGAAATTTTTCGCGACTCGGGCTATCGGACCGGCATGTTCGGCAAGTGGCATCTGGGAGATCCACCACCGTTTGCACCTCGCGAACGAGGGTTTGAAACCGTGGTTCGGCACATGGCAGGTGGCGCAGACGAAATCGGAAACCCGACCGGCAATGACTACTTCGATGACACGTACTACCGAAACGGAACGCCAGAATCGTTCGACGGATACTGCACCGACATCTGGTTCGAGGAAGCGATTGATTTCATCCAGCAGGATTCCGAACAACCATTCTTCGTTTACATCCCCACCAACGCGATGCACAGCCCCTACTTGGTGGCAGATCGTTATTCCGATCCATTCGAGCAGCAGGGCATCGAACCCAAGCGTGCCGCGTTCTATGGGATGATTCAAAACTTTGACGAGAACCTTGGCCGACTCCTGAAGAAGCTCGACCAAGCCAACCTGCGTGAAAACACGTTGCTGATATTCATGAGCGACAATGGCACGGCGCAAGGAGCCAGCGAACAAGATCGCAAGGACGGATTCAACGCGGGCATGCGAGGAAAGAAGGGCTCGGTCTACGAAGGCGGGCACCGGGTTCCCTGTTTCGCGAGCTGGCCGGCGAAGTGGGACGGCAATCGTCCAGTCCACCAATTGACGTGCCATCGTGATTGGTTGCCGACCCTGATCGATCTTTGTGATCTGAAGCGACCGGCCGAAGTTTCTTTCGACGGGCGTTCGATGGCGGGATTGCTCCACAGCTCCTCCCAGCAGTGGCCTGAACGAACCCTGATCATTGAACGCCAGTCAGACAACGTTGTTTCGGCAACGAAGACGCAGGGCAGGGCACAGCCGCCTTTTGCTGTGCTGACAGATCGATGGCGATTGATTCGCGACGAACTGTACGACATTCGAAACGATCCCGGGCAATTCAAGAACATCGCCGCCGAGCACCCTGAGGTGGTGCGTGAACTGCGTGCGGCATACGACACCTACTTTGAAGACGTTCACGGAAGCCGTAAGGACGTGATTCGGTTCATCGTCGGAAAGGACACCACGCCCACGCTGATCACAGTCCGAGACTGGCACCCGACAGAAGGCGGAGTGATCTGGAAACCGTCTCAATTGCCGGACAGCGATCTGCTGATCAACGGTTTCTGGGAAATTGAAGTCGCGGAAGCGGGGCGTTACGCGATTAAACTGCAGCGGTTCCCCGAGGACGCGTTGGCTGCCATCGAAGCCGACCAGGCTCGCCTTCGTGTGGATTCGATCGAGCAAACTCAAACGCTGAAGCCGGAAGAATCATCCGTCACGTTCGAGATCGATCTTCCCGCTGGTCCGCATCGATTGCAAACCTGGTTGCGTGACGCGGCCAGCCAGAAAATTCGCGGGGCTTACTTTGTGGAATTCACCAAGGTCGGGCCGAGCGAAGCATCTTCGCGTCGATGAAGGCAAGGTGGGACGGATCGAGTGTTCGATTTCGCCGGGCTTGGAAGCCCAGCGTACTGTTCTTGATTTCGCCGGGCTTGGAAGCCCAGCGTACTTTGTCCGTACAATGGGCTTCCAAGCCCGTTGGTCCCACAACCCGATCTACGACTGCCTTCCAAGCCCGTTGAACCGACCAGCACAAATCACTCCTCCGCTGTCTCGCTTCCCTCCCCACTTCCTCGCGTGACTCATGCATTTGGCATCCTCCCTCGCATCACCTTCCATCCATAACCCAAGCCGCCGCCTGTGGATACTCGCAACACTCATCGCGTGCATTGCCAATCATGCGACGCCGGCAAACGCGGAAACGCAACCCGAGCCCTCCAAACCCAACGTGCTCTTCATTGCTGTCGACGACTTGGCATCAACGCTGGGTTGCTACGGCGATGTGGTTGCCAAGACACCCAACATCGACCGATTGGCAGCAACGGGAACCTGCTTCCGCCGAGCGTACAACCAACTGCCGCTTTGCAATCCCACGCGAGCGTCGGTGATGACGGGACTGCGTCCCGATCAAATCAAAGTCTACGACCTCGACCGACATTTTCGTGACGAAGTCCCAAACGTCGTCACGTTGTCGCAAGCATTCCAGCAGGCCGGTTACTTTGCCGCTCGAGTCGGCAAGATCTATCACTACAACGTGCCAGCCTCGATCGGAACCGACGGCTTTGATGACCCGCCCTCGTGGAACCAAACGGTCAATCCAAAGGGATGTGACAAAGACGAAGAACACCTCATCTTCAATGCCGAACCGCACCGCAAGATCAGCGGTGCACTCAGTTGGTTGGCTGCCGACGGGGAGGACGAAGAACAGACCGATGGCATGATCGGGACGGAAGCCATCCGCATCATGCGAGAGAAGAAAGATGAACCGTTCTTCTTGGGTGTCGGTTTCTTTCGACCGCACACGCCCTATGTCGCGCCGAAGAAATACTTTGACATGTACCCGCTGGAGTCATTGCGATTGCCGTACGCTCCCGCTGGTGATCGCGACGACATTCCTACAGCGGCGTTCGCACACAATTGCCCGGTTCCCAACTATGGGCTCGATGAACCAACGTTGTTGAAAGCGACTCAGGCTTACTACGCGTGCGTGTCGTTTGTCGACGCTCAAGTCGGACGCTTGCTCGATGCACTGGAGGAACAGGGACTGGCCGACAACACGATCGTGGTGTTCTGGAGCGATCACGGTTACCACCTCGGCGAACACAACGGAGTCTGGCAGAAACGAACGCTGTTTGAAGAAGGAGCCCAATCGCCGCTGATCATTCGCGATCCATCGCAAACAGGACACGGATCCTGCAATCGGATTGTCGAGTTCGTTGACATCTATCCAACACTCACCGATTTGGCAGGCATTGAGTCACCGAGCGGATTGGCCGGTCGCAGCTTGAAACCTTTGCTGAACGATCCGGTCGCCCAGTGGAACGGCACGGCGATCACGCAAGTCTTGCGTCCTGCGGACGATCGGTTGCCCGAGCAAGTGATGGGATGCAGCATTCGCACGCATCGCTATCGGTACACCGAGTGGGCCGAAGGTCGGCACGGGGTCGAGTTGTACGACCACCAAAGCGATCCGAATGAATTCAAGAACCTGGCCGAGGATCCGGATGAACGGGCTCTTGCCGTCATCCGGCGATTGCGTCCGTTACTGCGAGCGAAAGCGTCGGGTGAGATCCCGACGGTGCCGGTCAATCCGGCTCGGTTGTAGAGAGCATCGAGGCAGATATCGCCGGGATTGGAAGCCCAGCGTACGTTTTGCTGGTCGCCGGGCTTGGAAGCCCAGCGTACTCTCGCTCGTACAATGGGCTTCCAAGCCCGTTGCACTCACCAACTACCGGCTCACTCGTCGGTGACGCAGCCTTCGCTGGCGCTCTTCACGCACTTGATGTACTTGTAGAGCGTTCCGCGGGTGGCTTTCAGTGCCGGTGCCGTCCACTTGGACCGGCGAGCATCCAACTCAGCCGCGTCGACTTCCAAATCCAACGAGTTGGTTTCGGCATCGATGGTGATGGTGTCGCCATCTTCGATCAACGCAATCGGACCACCGACTTGAGCTTCGGGGGTGATGTGGCCGACGATGAAGCCGTGGCTGCCGCCGCTGAAACGACCGTCGGTCAAAAGAGCCACGTCGCTTCCCAGACCGGCACCCATGATGGCACTGGTCGGGGTCAGCATCTCAGGCATACCGGGTCCGCCTTTGGGACCTTCATAACGGATGACCACCACGTCGCCTTTTTGAATCTGCTTTTGTTCCAACGCGGCCAGCATCAACTCTTCGCTGTCGTACACACGCGCCGGTCCGCTGAACTGCAAGCCTTCTTTGCCGGTGATTTTCGCGACCGCGCCTTCGGTTGCCAGCGAGCCCTTCAGGATTCGAATGTGACCTGACTCTTTGATCGGTTGTTCGACCGTGGCCACGATTTTTTGACCGGCCTTCAAACCGGGCAGATCAGCCAAGTTCTCGGCCAGCGTCTTGCCGGTGACGGTCATGTGCTCGCCTTTGATCATGCCCTTCTCGAGCAAGTACTTCATCACAGCGGGCGTGCCGCCGACGCTGTGCAGGTCCTCTTGCACGAATTTCCCGCTGGGTTTCAGATCGGCCAGGAAAGGAGTGCGATCGCTGACCGACTGGAAGTCCTCGATCGTCAGCGGCACATCGACACTGCGAGCCATCGCGATCAAGTGCAACACCGCGTTGGTGCTGCCGCCCAGTGCCATCAACGTCACCATCGCGTCTTCGAACGCGCCGCGAGTCATGATATCGCGAGGCTTGATGTCTTTCTTCAGCAGTTCGAGGATGGCCAAACCAGCGCGTTTGCATTCCTCTTTCTTTTCAGGGTGCTCGGCCGGGATGCTGGCGGAGTAGGGCAGGGCCATGCCCAAGGCTTCGATCGCAGTGGCCATCGTGTTGGCGGTGTACATGCCGCCGCAGGCTCCCGCACCGGGACAACTGTGGCGAACAATTTCGCTGCGTTCTTCTTCGCTGATTTGTCCCGCGATGTATTGCCCGTAGCACTGGAAGGCGCTGACGATGTCCAGTTTTTCATTCTTGAAATGGCCGGGTTTGATGGTTCCACCGTAAACCATGATGGCAGGCCGATTCAGACGTCCCATCGCCATCAAGCAGCCAGGCATGTTCTTGTCGCAACCGGGCAGGGCGATCAGCGCGTCGTACCACTGGGCCCCCATGATCGTTTCGATCGAGTCGGCGATCAGGTCGCGACTCTGCAACGAGTAGCTCATCCCGTCGGTGCCCATCGAGATCCCATCGGACACACCGATGGTGTTGAATCGCATGCCGACCATGCCGGCGTCGGTGACACCGGCTTTGACGTCCGCGGCGAGGTCCAACAGGTGCATGTTGCAGCTGTTGCCCTCGTACCACATGCTGCCGATCCCGACTTGCGGCTTGTTCATGTCTTCGGAGGACATGCCGGTGGCGTAGAGCATTGCCTGCGAGGCACCCTGGCTTTTCGGCTGGGTGATCTTGCTGCTGTACTTGTTCAGTGCATTGGAATCGGAATCAGGCTGAGTCGCGGTCATGAGATTGTTTTGGCAGGGGAAAGCGGCCGGAGAGGGGTGGCAACACCTTGAAAGGGTCAAAGAGTATGATCGGTGACATGAAAACTACAAAGATGGGGCAGTTCGCCTCACGTCCAACCCTGACAGCGGCGTCCCAACCTCCGTTCGGTATTGAGACCGGTTTCACTTCAAAGAAAACCTCTGGTCCACGCCGCCTCGCTGGACTTTCACCCGCGAATTCCCGGCGAACTCGCTGGGTGATGGCAATTCTGTTTGCCCTGGCCAGCACTTCGGTGGGGCAGGGCACACACGCTCAAGAGCGACCTGAATCGCTCGCACCCGCCGCGGCGACCGCGGCGCAGGCGATCGAGGACATCGGCGTCAGCGACGAAGAATTCCGCACCCGCAGTCGATCCCTGTTCGACGGTCAGATCCTGGCTGGATTCGAAGGAGATGCCTCCTGGTTCCGAATCGAAGACGAAGCGATCGTGGCAGGCCGACTGGATCAGCCAATTGCCAAGAACCAGTTTCTGGCCACGACCGAGAAGTTTGACAACTTTGAATTCCGAGCCGAAATTCGGATGCGTGGCGCGGGCCGAAACGCGGGCATTCAGTTCCGCTCACGACGCCCAAAGAAAAGCGACCAGGTGCCACCGCACGAGATGATCGGCTACCAAGCCGACGCGGGATACTCCGCGGAGCGATCCATTTGGGGCGCGTTGTACGACGAATCTCGACGCCGCCGAATGCTGCAATTGCCCGAACCGCCATTCGAAGTCGAGTGGAAACGCACCGGCAACCAACCAGACTCGCTGGACCAACAAGACTCACAATCAGCCGCACCGGAACAAACCGACTGGATCGAGATGCGGATCGTGTGCCGGGGGCCTCGGATTCAAATCAGTCTCAATGGAACCCCGACGGTTGACTACATTGAAACGGAAGACGGGATCCCCCAAGTTGGCGTGATTGCTTTGCAAATTCATGCTGGCAAACCCGCGGAAGCTTGGTATCGCAACCTGCGCATTCTTGGACTGGATTGATGGCAGCCGACATTCGATTTATCTACTTCGACCTCGGGAACATCTTGGTCTCGTTTGATCGCAATCGAGCCAACGACAATGTGGCCGATCTGTTTGGTGGTACCCGCGAAGCCTCCGACGAAATCCTGCATGCGAGCGGATTGCAGAACCAATTGGAAACCGGGGTGATCACGGAAGAAGATTACGCGCAAGCCATTCGCGACGCCTACGCGACGTTGGTGGATCCCACCGGAATGGTGGCGACCGGCGACATCATGCGTGCGATCAGTGACATGTTCACTCCGATCGAACCGATGGTTGCCGCCTTGCAATCATTGCGTGACGCGAACGTCCCGATTGGAATTCTCAGCAACACCTGCGAGGCTCACTGGACCTGGGTCAACGGCCGTGGCTGGGAAATCATGAGCGGCCCCTTTGAAGTGCAGGTTGTCAGCTACGAGGCCCGGAGCATGAAGCCGGATCGCCTGATTTATGAAACAGCGATGAATTTGGCCTGCGAGTGCTTGGCAACCAGGCAAGGCAAAGACGACAATGTCGCGTTGCGCCCAGAAGAAATTCTCTTCGTCGACGATCGTCCCGAAAACGTCGACGCGGCACGCTCTCACGGATGGAAGGCGGAAGTGTGTTTGGGTGGTGAACAAGCCATCGATGTTTTGCGACGACACGGATTCGATATCCCTCTCGCATCCACCGCCTAGGAATTCAGCGTGAAGAACATGGACAATCCACTCACACCGCGAAGCACCGCGACCGCGCCGCACATCAGTGCTGCGAACCCGCACCTCAACACGGCGACCTCGCACATTGCAACGTCGCTGGACAATTCGCCGCGAACGGTGGCGGCGATTGACATCGGTGCGACCAGTATCCGGATGGCGATCGCAGAGATCTTGCCCGACGGCAGCGTGCGAACTCTGGAGTCGTTGCTGCAACCAGTCGACTTGGGACGCGACGCCTTTGAAACGCGACGCCTGTCACGCAAAGGCATTGAACGAGCCGCGGCGGTTTTGAGACGTTTCCGCCGAGTCCTGCGGGAATACGGCATCGACTCGACCAACGACATTCGCGTCGTCGCCACCAGTGCAGTTCGAGAAGCCAGCAACCGCGTCGCGTTCATTGACCGGGTCTATGTGGCCACCGGCTTGGACGTCGAGCCGATCGATGAAGCCGAGGTGAACCGGATCACCTACATGGGCATCACGCCCCAGTTGATGGCTTTGGCAGAAACAGCCGAGAGTAAATCGTTGGTCGTGGAAGTCGGCGGCGGCAGCACCGAGTTGCTCGTCATTCGTGGTGGCAATGTGCTGCACAGCGAATCATTCCGGTTGGGATCGTTGCGATTGCTGCAGACGTTGGACGCGTCCGGTGCCCGCGGTGTTCGCTGGCGTGAACTGCTGGAAACCCACATCCGCCGAATCCTCGTTCGAATCAGCGAACAAGTTCGCACCGACATCCAGCTGAACTTGGTCGCACTGGGTGGCGACATTCGTTTCGCCGCTCATTGTTTGATCGAAGATTGGGACGAGACCTCACTGGCTCGCATTCCGGTCGACAAGCTCGAAGAACTGACCCAGCAAATCCTCGAAATGGGCGAGGACGCAGTCGTCAAAAAGTACGGTGCGACGTTTGTCGAAGCGGAAACGTTGGCGCCGGCCTTGCTGGCTTACACGATGCTGGCACGGCACTTTGAGCTCAAGCACATCCTGGTCAGCGACATCAACCTGCGAGACGGGTTGCTGGCCGATATCGTGCAGGGTGGCAATTGGACCAGCGAATTCCGCCAGCAGATCGTTCGCTCAGCGGTTTCGCTCGGACGAAAGTACCAAATCGACGAGACCCATTCCCGAGCCGTCGCCGAGTTGGCTCGCCGGTTGTTCGAAGAACTGACCAAAGAACACCAGCTGGACGCCCGCTACGAAGTGCTGCTGTACGTGTCCGCGTTGCTGCACGAAGTCGGCTTGTACATCAGTCTGCACAGCAATCACAAACACGCTTATTACATCATTCGCAACAGCGATCTGTTTGGCCTGTCACAACAAGAACTGAGGCTGGTTGCGTTGGTTGCCCGGTACCACCGGCGTGCCTCACCACAATCGAACCACGAAGGTTACGGGTCGCTGGATCGACACGACCGAGTCGCGGTGGCCAAAATGGCTGCGATTTTGCGACTCGCGATCGCGCTCGATGACACTCGCAGCGGCCGAATTCGCGAGATCAATCTCTCCCAAGAAGGCAAGCGATTGGTCATTTCCGCACCGGGAGTGGACGACGTGTCGCTGGAACAAATTGCCATGCGAAGTCAGTCGGGGTTGTTCCAAGACATCTTCGGCAAACCCGTTCTTCTGCGTCCCGAGGTGAAATGATGTCGGAGCAGCGTTCCCCCAACCCAAACGCCTCCCGTTGCGGCAACGCTGTCGCAATCGCGTCTCGCAAGAAACGTTTGGCATGCCACGCCACCTTGGTGTGCATGGTGACCTCGGCACTGACCCCCGCTTGGTCGCAGTCGCCGGAACCGAACCGTCCCTCTCTCCATCCAACTCCATCGACGAGCGACAATTCCTTGGCCCAGCCTCCTCCGTTGATCCTGGGTCAAACTGGCTCCTCACCGACTGCCCTCCACGACCGCTACGCCGCCGCCCGCCGCAAGCTGGTTGAAACCAGGATTCGCACCGCCGGCGTGACCAACGAAGCGGTTCTGAAAGCCATCGAAACCACGCCCCGGCACGAGTTTGTGCCGTCGGCCGTTCGCGACAAAGCCTACTTCGACATGGCCTTGCCGATCGGTTCCGCTCAAACGATCAGCAGCCCCTTCATCGTCGCTTCGATGACCGAAACGCTGGATCCACAACCGACGGACAAGGTGCTCGAAATCGGCACCGGCAGCGGCTACCAGGCCGCCGTGCTGAGTCCCTTGGTGGCGGAAGTCTATTCCATTGAAATTGTCGACGAACTCGGCACCCGTGCCGCTGGCGTGCTCAACCGCCTGGGGTACGAAAACGTCCACACGCGAATCGGCGACGGTTTTCTGGGTTGGCCAGAGGCCGAACCGTTCGACAAAATCATCGTGACGTGCAGCCCCGAATCGGTGCCCGTGCCATTGGTCGAACAACTCCGCGAAGGCGGGTCGATGATCATCCCCGTGGGGGAACGCTACCAACAAACGCTCTACCGGATGACCAAACGCGACGGCAAATTGGTGCGTGAACCCTTGCGTCCCACTTTGTTCGTTCCAATGACGGGCACCGCTGAGGACGCTCGCCAGACGCTCCCAGACCCCGCCAATCCGAAAGTGGTCAACGAAGATTTCTCCGATCCGCCAGGCGCCGATGATCCGGAGGGTTTCGTCCCCGGCTGGTACTACGGCCGGCAAGTCCAGCAAATCGCCTTGCCTGCATCCGACACGGATGGGGCCGAAGACGCTGGGTTGATCCGTTTCGAGAACGAAACCCCTGGATTGGGATCGCACCTGTTGCAGGGCATCGCGATTGACGGAACGAAAGTCTCCTTGATTCGGTTGTCCGCTCGGCTGCGGACAGAAAACGTCGTCAAAGGCCCCGATGCGGATTCGTGGCCAATGGTCGCCATCAGCTTCTACGATGAACTGCGACGTGACCTGGGGACATTTTCGATGGGCCCCTACCGAGGCACTCGCCCCTGGCGGGAAGACAGCCGGTTGGTTCGGGTCCCGCGAACCGCCCGAGAAGCCATCGTGCGAGTCGGGCTGTTTGGCGCGACGGGCAGCTCCGAATTTGATCATGTGGCCATTGAAAAGATCGACTGAATGTCCAACAAGTGCAGGCATTCTTTTGGCGAGCACTCAGGATCGAGCAAAGAGCCGTTTCAGCTCCACCACCACAACAACGCAATCCGATTATTTTACCCAGACTTCTTGATCGGCAACGCCGGTCCGCTATCCTGGCGAAGGCGACGGGCCCCCAGTTTGAATGGCCCGCAGCTTCCAAGTGCAATTCAAGCCGTCAAGTCGCTCACTTTTGTGGTGAGAACCAGTCGGCATTACCAAGAGTCGCGTTAAAAAGGGTGGAGAATCGTTTATGAGGTGCATGCAAACATTGGCATGCCTCACGGTGGCGCTCAGCATGAGCGTTTCTGCAGAGGCGGGTGGCTCCTACGGGAGTTACGGCAGTAGCGGTGGCAGTGGCGTCGTCTACGGCAGCAGCGGCGGAAGCAGCGGGGGCGGATTGCTTTCCGGCCTGCGTGCTCGCATCGCGGCTCGCCACGCTGGTTCTTCAGGAGGCTCGGTCGGAGCTTCCTCTGGCGGTTCGTCCGGTGGATACACCGCGGCGTACGCTTCGTCTGGTGGCTCCTCAGGAGGTTCTTCCGGCGGATCATCTGGCGGGTATTCGCGTGGATCTTCCGGCGGTGGCCTGGCTGGTCACTTGCGTCAAAAAATCGCTCGCATCAAAGCTCGCCGTCATGGCAGCAGCGGCGGGTACGTTGTCAAAGCCAACTACAGCAGTGGTGGCACGTCCTACAGCAGCGGCGGACGTTCGTCCGGCGGCAGCAGTGGCGGCTACTACGCTCCTTCGGTTTCGTATTCGTCGGCTTACTCAGGCGGCAGCAGCGGTGGCAGCTCCGGCGGAGTCAGCTACGCAGCACCTTCGGTGTCGCACAGTTACCCCATGATTGAATCGGCTCCGATTTACTCGGCACCCATTCAGGGCGAAACCTACATGGGCGAAACCATCATCGACGGTGGCGCTCCCATCGGCGAGACCATCATTGATGGCTCGGTCATCGACAGCGGTGCCTCCTACGAATCCCGCAAACCGACGTTGGATGACGACGCCGCTTTGCTGACCGTTGCGGTTCCTGTCGACTCGGCTCGCGTGACCGTCAACGGACACGAAACAACCAGCGATGGCATGGTTCGCCAGTTCATGTCGCGTGGCCTCAAAGACGGCTACCTCTACACCTACGAAGTCGTCGTGACCTACGACGTCGACGGGGAAGAGCGGACCGACAAACGAACCATCAAACTTCGTCCCGGCGACATGGAACGTTTGGTGTTCAACCAAACCGAAGCTGTCTCGGACGAAGAAGCTGACGAAGAAGACCAGTTCAGCGTTGTTGAACCTGCTCAACCCGAAACGGTTGTTCAACTTCACGTTCCTGCCGAAGCAAAAGTCGTTTTGGCTGGCAACGAAACCAACGGTTTTGGAACGGTTCGCACGTTCCGCACGACCCAATTGGCCGCCGGTCAAAACTGGGAAAATTACACCGTTCGCGTTCTGTTGGAATCCAATGGTCGCCAACTGAGCCAAGAACGCACGATCAACGTTGCTGCGGGCGACACCGTTGAACTCAACTTCGAGTTCGACGACCAAGCCATCGCCATGCGATAAGCTCAACGTCGCTCAATCGATCTCAAAGCCGCGTCGAGGCAGATTGCTTCGACGCGGTTTTTTCATGCACTCACCGCATCGCCTTGCCCGCCCAAGGCGAAGACCCCGCACGGCGTTCTCCGCCCCACCAATTCGCCCCTGCCTCAGCTCCCCTCCACTTGTCCAGACCTCAGATTTCTCGAGAGAGGTTGTGCCGTTTTTAAGTGCCGTGCCAGTAACGCCTTGAGAACCCCGCCCGTGCAGAGGGCGTGCAGTTTTCTGGTGCTGGGTTTTGGCGGGTTTCTGCAGCAACCACCCATCACAACCCGACGCGTGAGCGAGGGACGCCCCCAACTCCC
>NZ_LECT01000013.1 GCF_001027925.1 Rhodopirellula islandica
CCGCAAACGGCCCAAAGACGCGCAATTCGAAAAGCGAAAGAAACCACCGTCAAAACTGAAAGACTCGGATCTAAAGTAAGTGCCATTCGGCGTTAGCCCCGGTTGTGCGTGAATACCGTGACGAACGCCAACGGATCACCTACCCGATGACACCTGCGTACCTGCTTAGCTGAGTTTTGAGGCCCCGCTACCACCGATTGTTCCGTCGTGTGTGCGGAAACGAGCGACCAGTCCGACCAAGCCAAGTTGGTAACCGCCATGCGGCGAGACACTTTCGCAATTACCGGAACAGCGCTTCAACCGAGAATTTGATCTCGCAGTCGTCGCAGACACGAAAGGCGACCGAATCGTTCAAGTTTTCAGTTTGATAACCACCATCGTCTTGGCGTCGATCGAGAACAACCGTTTTTTCTTGTGGGTCAACAATGAGGTACGCGGCGATGCCGTGCTGGTGATAGAGCTGTCGCTTGTAGCCGAGATCGTTCCGTCGCGTGGACTCCGAAAGCACTTCCACAGCGACTGCGGGAGCCTTTTCCAAATGCCGTTCAGGTGGATCGCCGCCGACAACCATCACGTCCGGTCGCACAACGGTATCGTCACTGACAATCCAATCCAGCTCAACCACCGTTCTGGCATCGCAACCCGCATCGTGAATCGCGTTGCGAATCAGTCCAGCAAGTTCGGTCAGCGCGAGCTGATGCCGACCAAATGGGCTGGGGCTCATCGCAATCGCAATGCCTTCCCACAATTCCCAGTCACCCTTCCAGTGCTGATAGTCGCTTGCCGTGTAGTGCGGTGAAAACTCGTATGCACTCGACATTTTTGATCCCTCGTAAATGCGGCCCCTCAACCAAATGGCCCGCATGAATGCAGCGGAGACGCAGAAATAGCCCGGCTGCCCACTGGACCAGTGCCCGTATTCTAGCAACGATTTCATTTGACCGAGAGTCGAGACTTGGCAATCGCGATTTTAACTGCAAGCGAATCCCCAGCAGGGATCAAGCGGTCAGTGCAATTCGACCGCAGTAAAAAACGCCAACCGCCAAAATCAATCCGGCACGCAAATACGGCCACGGCAGCTTCCCGAGTCGGCTGTCTTCGCGAATCAGGCTGCCGCCGAAACGTTGCAGCAGAATACCGACCAGCGTCAGACTGCTGGCAATCCCGGCAGCAAACAAACCGATCACCGCGTAGGCCGCGACTGGCGAACCAGTCGACATACTAGTGAAGTAGGCGGCCAAGGCCGACGGACATGGAAGCAGCCCAAAGGCGATGCCCAGCAACGCACTCATCGAGTAGCTCGACCGTTTGGACACCGGCTCAGCATCACAACTGGCGTGCTGATGCGACTTGCACCCACACGCCATTGGCTTCGCCCGCCAAGCCGACCACAGCATCCAAATCCCCACACACATCACCAACGCGGCACTGATCCACTGCAGCGATTGCGTGACCACTTCATCGTCATGATGGTGATCACCCGAGACCAGGTGATGTGTCAGGTGCACCGCCATGGCGATCGCAATCAACGAAACGGAATGAGCCAAACCACTGGAGATTCCCATCACGATCGGGTGCCAGAAACTTCGACGTTCCCCAGACAGATAGACCAGCATCGCGGTCTTGCCATGCCCCGGTTCCAAGGCATGCAAAGCACCAAGGAAGAACGCGAGACCTAGCGTCAGTTCATGGGAATGAGTGTGCATATTTTTCTCGCTTACTGACTACAAGGACATTCTTCGGTACCGCTGACAATTTTGAGCTTCCGACCGACCGCCCAATGTTTCGAAACCGACGACATTTCAATGACTGACTTGGTACCCGGAGCACAAAGGACGACTTTCCAAGGGCGAACCTGCTGCCGAATTCCAACGATGCATAATTCTCGGTCCAACATGACCACGTCGATCGGAAACCGCATGAAACATGTGTGGAGAGACGAACAGGGTGTGATCAACAATCCGGTATCAGCCGGCAGCGACGATCGAAACTGCAAGCCTTTGAATCGTCGCCAAAAGGTGTCGGCGACTTCGACTTGGTTCAACAGAACTTCGTTCGTGGCCGCGTCAATCAAGTGTCTCATCCTCCACCTCCCGTCAACGAATCAACGATTCGCAGCAACTGAGTGAAGAATGGACCGAGAGGCCAAACGAACAAACCAGGCAGGAAACAAACCACGAGCGGGATGACACGCTTCGTCGCGAGAGACTGTGCGAATGCCATCGACTTTTCACGGCGTTCGGCACGGACATCTTCGGCTTGCAGACGCAACGTTTCAGAGACGCTGGCCCCCATTTGTTCGGACTGAATCATCGCGGCAGTGAATCTCGTCAGCGGCGGCACATCCAACCGGCCCGCTAACCTGCGAAAGGCAACACTCCGTCGCATTCCCCCTAGCAAATCACGTTGAAAGCCTCGACACGCACTCGCCAACACTCGGTCCGGTCGTTGAGTCCTTTGCCAACGATCCAGGGCCGCATCAAACCCAAGTCCACCTTCCGAGAGCGTCGCCCAGAGGTCCATCGCGAGCGGCAGGTCACGTGACACTTGCGCCACCCGAGTGCGGCGTGATGCTCGCACCACCAGAATTGGCAAGGCAGCCACCATCACAGCGATCAACCAGGGCGAAACGATCACCACCGGCGCCAGCATCCCCGACAGCCCGCCGGGCACCGATTCGATCCCTTCCAAGAAGACTTGTTGCAGTCCCGACCACCGAAACAGCAACGCGCAGAAAATCCCACCCACCAACATCACGATCGTTGAGACAACGAGCAGCGTGCCGGCGGCCGGCGTTCCATAGCCAGCCAGCATCATCCGCCGACGAAGCCAACTGATTTGGTTTTCTTCGATTTTGGATGAGTCCGTTCGCGTCACGTCCCGTTGCAAACGGTCCAACGCCTCACCACGCCGTTGGTACCTTCGCCAAACGGAATAGCAAACAAGGATGATGCCCAGCCAAAGGACAACGACGATCGTGACTCGCAGCGATACGCTCATGATCGTGCCTTCTTCGACCCCGTTGGGGTCGGGTTTGCGTGAGGAGTCGAGGACCGGGGGTGCGCTGCGCGACCCCCGGCTACCTTCTTCCACCGCTTCGCGGTGGTTTCGGCGCGCCCCCGAAGGAGCCCCATTGGACAGCAGCTCGCTTTCTGACCCCGAAGGGGTCGTGGATGGTAGCCGTGGGTCGCGCAGCGCACCCACGGATGACGAAAACCAACGCGGCTCTCGCCCCCGACAGGGTCGAAGATTCGTTTCACCTGCTTCCACCGCTTCGCGGTGGGTCGAACATTGCACCCTCGATGGGCGAGAAGGTTTTCATTCATCGCTCATGCCTTTGGCCGACTGATTGCGTTCATCCAAACAATTCCAACAGCCTGCAATACGATCGTGGCCGCGATGGCTGCCGAACCGAGCGAACTGCTCGCAAATTCTTTCATCACGTCCGGTCGATCCAGCCACAACACCAACGCGACAAAGTAGATCAACAACAACACCGCGATCGTCGAAAATTGGCTTTGAGCAATGTTGCTGCGAATCCGCCGTGCCACCTCTTGCCGGTCACGCGCGACTCGCGCGACGGACGCCAGCACCGGAGCCAGCGAACCACCCGTTTCCCAGTGCACGCTCATCGTCGTTGCAAACAACTCCATCGCATCAATCGGCATCCGCCGGGAGAGCTCACGGAAGACACCGCTTCCGGAATCGCCAAGCTGGATTCGTCGCACACACCAGTGAATTTGATCCTGCAAGGGCGAAGCCGTGACCTCGGAAGCCGCCGCCAATGCCGCCGACGCTCCGGCACCGCTGCGCAGCATCGGAATCATCATGTCCAGTAAATCAATCAACTGCCGCTCAATCCGGCTGAGTCGCCAAGCGTGCCAGCCGACTTCGAGTTGCGCCAGCAACAGAGCCACCACCAGTCCAATCGCGGCCACTATCGAAATGGGAATCGAGGTCAGCAGGCCGATCGTCAATGAAATCAAGGCACCAACGAGGTAGGGCACCCACCGCAACGGACGCAAGAGCGGCTGAATGATCCGACGACGGTCCGCACGTGCTGAACTCGCCTCGACTTGTGGCGTCTTCGTCGGTGAAAGCAACTCGATGCTATCGCCGAGCCGATTGCCCGCGGTTGCACCGGCGAGTGATCGACGCAGCGCCAGCGTCGCACCTGCGAGCACGAACAGCGTGATGGCTAGAATGATGAGTGTGGCCATTGGGGCAAACGATTCAACCGAATCTGTCTTCTCTTTGTTTAGGTTGGCTTCTCAAGGGTCGAAACGGAAAAGGTTGGAACGCTCGTTCCCGGGCTCTTGCCTGGGAACGCACTGCTTCGGAGGCTCCTGCCTCCACCGCCCCGTGCTCAGCAGGCAGGAGCCTGCCATTCGGTGGATTCCTAGGCAGAGCCTGGGAACCAGCACCGGCGATCCATGAAACCATTCAACGCTCCACTTTTTCAAACCACGAGGTCGGCACATCGATCGCTCGAGCATGCAGCTTCTCGACCAAACGCGGCACCGTTCCCGTGGCCACGTGCGTTCCTTGCAAACGCTTTCCCTTGCGACCGGAAACGTTGAACCGAAAGATCTGTTGCAACTGGGGCGTGCTGCCTTCCAACCCGACCAATTCATCGACCGACTCAACCCGACGCACGCCGTCTTCATAACGACGGACGTGAAAGATCAAATCAATTGCCGAGACAATCTGTTCGCGAATCGCCGTGGGCGGCAACTCCATGCCGCTCATCAAAACCATCGTCGACAATCGTGAGATCGCATCGCGAGGGCTGTTGGCGTGAACCGTCGTCAGTGAACCATCGTGCCCTGTGTTCATAGCCTGCAACATGTCCAGCGTTTCGCCAGCGCGAACTTCGCCGACAATGATGCGGTCAGGACGCATCCGCAATGCATTGACCACCAAATCGCGAGCCGTGATTTTGCCACGCCCTTCCACATTTGCCGGTCGCGTTTCCATGCGAACCACATGCAGTTGATCCAGCACCAATTCCGCGGCGTCTTCAATCGTCACCACGCGTTCATCGTCGGGGATGCTCTCACAGATCGCCCCCAAGAACGTGCTCTTGCCGCTGCCGGTTCCCCCACTGATCAGAATGTTCAAACGGGACCGAACGGCGATGGCAAAGAACTCCGCCATCGTTTCACTGAACATCCCCAGTCGCTGCAGTTCCTCCCCCCGCAATCGACGGCGACCAAAGCGACGAATCGATAGCGTCGGTCCGTCCAAGGTCACCGGAGGCAAGGTCGCATTGACACGACTGCCATCAGGAAGCCGTGCATCCACCATGGGCTGCGACTCATCGATCCGTCGTCCCACGCGAGTCGCAATTCGCTGGATGATTCGGGTCAGGTGATCGTCATCCCGGAACTCGACCTCGGTGAGTTCCAGTTTGCCATATCGTTCCACGAAAACATGATGCGGGCCGTTGACCAGGATGTCGGTCACCGACGGATCCGCCATCAGCGGTGCCAATGGCCCCAACCCGAGCGTTTCTTCCAACAAGTCGGCTGCGAGACGCGACCGTTCCGAATCGTTCAGTGGCAACTGCTCACTGGCAGCAATGTCAGCCACAAACGCATCGACTTCCTCCTTGAGTTGTTCGTTGTCGGCGGTCAGCAACCCGCGACGATCCAGGTCATCGAGCAACTGACCATGCAAACGTCCCTTGACAGTCACCGCTCGACCGCGACGGGCCGGGTCAGTGGCTTGCTTGGCCGTGTCTTCGGTGAGTCGTTCCGGTTGCGGCTTGCTGGTCGTCAATCGAGTCGGGCGTCCAACCTTGCCCAGCCGAGATCGTAGATTCGAGTCGCTCATGAGCTGACCTGCTGCTCGGGTAGCTGATCAGGTAGCTGATCGGAATTCACACTCCCGCTTGTGGGACGGTCGGTCGCGACAACGGCCGAGACAGGTTCTGTGCCAGTCCGCCTGAGCAACTCATCTGCCAACTTTCGCATCGAGCCACCCACGCCCCACCAACCGCGTGACATGATGACGGGCCGGCCCAGGTTCGCGGCTTCCAAAACACGACGATCGTATTTGATGACCGCAGCGACCGGTTCGCCAAGTTGCTCCGCCACTTCGGCGGCCGACAAGCTCCCCGCACAACTCTGGAACCGATTCAGGATCAACGAGCGCCGATCTCGGCGAACCTCCAATTGATCCAACGTCTTCAGCATCGCCGCGGTTCCGGTCAGCGTGGGCACGACATTCTCCGTGACCACCGCGACGTGATCCGCTCGGTCGAAGATCGCCAACGTCGTCGCGTCCAACAGAGGAAACGAATCGACGATCACCAAATCGAACGCCGATTTCGCGACCCCCAGGATGATCGACATGCAAGTGTCGTCCACCTCGGATGCATCGGCCGGTGTCGGCGGCGCCGCCAAAACGTGCAACCCAGATTCATGCCGCGTGGTGACTTCACGCAGCATCGTGGCGTCCAGTCGATCCTGCATCGCGGCCACATCGGCGATCGTCATGTCCGGCGTCAAGTCCAAGAGCGAGGCCGCGACCCCCAATTGCAGCGATGCGTCAACCAACAAGACTCGCTGGTCCGTCGTCGCGGCCCAGTGAACGGCTGTGTTGATGGCGATGGTTGACTTTCCGACGCCACCCTTGGTGCTGGCGACCGCCAACAACCTCCCGCGACGCCCCGATTCGGGACGCGATTTGGCGACACGGCGAATCACACCGGCAAGCTCTCCTGCACTGGCCGGACGCCGCAGGAAATCGCGAAAACCGACGCGGACAGCTTCCACCAACAAGCCATCGCTGGGGTCGGCGTCATCATCCAGAATCCCGATGATCGGGCAAGTGATCTGGTGCACTTCGATCGCATGCTGCCACGCGTCCAGCGACTCGCGTGACCCCGACAACTCGACGAGCAACAGGTCCGGTGCATCGTGCCGCATCTGGTGAATCGCGGACGAAAGATCGATGCTGAAATCGAGGGAGTGATCCCCTTCGAGGGCCGAGGTGGCGGCTTCCAGTTCAATCTCCAGCGAGTCCGATTGAACGACTGCGAGAAACTTCGTCATGGCGTGCCTCCTTGGATTTGTTGACTGCGGACCAGGACTGGGGCACGAACGACGTTTCGTTCCGAAAGCTTTCCCAGTGAAAAGCGAATGACTTGCGATGCAATCTCAGTAGATTGAGCGTCATAGTGCAGCGTCGGCAAAGCAGCATCAAAGTCGGTCGTAAAATTGGCGAACTTACCGGTGCTGACGAATCGAAGAATCTCAACTCGATATTCGTCTTCGTCTTCGTCTTCGTCTTCGTCTTCGGTGATTCTCGCAAAAACAAAACCAACGACGACATCGAGATCGTCGCCATTGTCATCTTCGAAGCTAGAAAACATGGAGTAGAATTGCGGTTCGTCTGGCAAAGTCACTTCAGAAATGTCGGTGACTCGGTGACCAATCGACAGTGGATTGCAATCCTCAAATTCTGAATCGTAGTCTTCAAGTTGCTTCAGTGATCCCACTGGGAAAGCATCAGCGAAACCCGAATCCTGCCAATCTGCAAAGTCAAAGGCCAGCTGATTCGCTGATGGCAATCCAACTGGATTCTCAAACGCTCGACCGATCGCCACCGCCGGAGCCAGCGTCGCGATCGACTCACTACGGACAGCGATGCCATCACCTTTCAAACTCAAGTCGAGGAGCGAACCGCGACTCCACAGGTACGTCAAACGTTCCGCTGAGGTGCCTCCTGCGAGGGCGGCTTCGCCCGTCCGACGTAGGCGAACCAAGATCGAATTCGGGTCCTCGTCGTTTGGTTCAAACGCCGGGCTGCGGTCGTACCCACTGGGCTGACCAGGTAAATCGTCTGGCACCTCGCCACGCATATACTCACCGAGCACGATGTCGCCCGCGATGTCGTTGTCGACATTGGGATCCAGCATCGGACGAACGGGATCGCCGAGCGTGTCTCGTTTGATCGTTTGGGAGCTCTCCCGTTTGCCGTCATCGTTGAGGTCATAACCATCTTCCAGCTCAATGCGATGCGGTCCCCAACTCTCGGACATCTCTGCGGCACGACGGACGACCGCGTCTCGCGTTGTTTCCTTATCGGCCCCCATCGCCAACTGCCAACCACCTTCGATCGCGGCGGCGTCAGAAACCGATTGCATGTGAGCCTGGGTGAGCCGAGCCATTCCGATGTCGATCAACAGCCCCGCGATCGCCAGCAATGCGAAGAGCAGCATCACCACCAGAATCAACACGGCTCCACGCCGAGCATCTTTGACCCCTCCGGGGTCACGCAGGCAGGTTGGACGACGTTCCGGGGGTGCGCTTCGCGACCCCCGGCTACCTTCTTTCACCGCTCCGCGGTGGGCTGGGATCCAGCAATGAACCGCTTCGCGGTGTCCTCCACTCAACGATCCCGAAGGGATCCAAGAGGGTAGCCGTGGGTCGCGTAGCGAACCCACGGATAACGTGCCCCAAAACAATTTGCGACCCCGGCGGGGTCGAAGACGTTCACTCACGGCACCCAAGGACGAGGCGTACCAACGCGACGCCCGACCCTGAAGGGGTCGAAGATCCGACAAACAACCGCCCCCCCGCCTTACAATGACTGGCGTCACTTGCCACTCAAGCCCCAAGGCTCCGCCATGTCGACCTTTCATAGCTTGCACTACCACATCACCTTCTCCACCAAACATCGCAAACCCTGGATCAAGGTCGATTGGCGAGATCGGATGCATGCCTATTTGGGAGGAATCGTGAAGGAAATCAGCGGCGTTCCTCTTTGCGTCGGTGGTGTCGATGATCACGTCCACCTGCTCGTCGGACTCAAGACAACGCATTGCATCGCCGACTTCATGCGAGAATTGAAAGGATCGACCAGCCGATGGGTCCATAAGGAGATCGGTTACCCGCCCTTCCAGTGGCAAGACGGCTACGCCGTGTTTTCGCTCAGCCCATCGGCCATCCCCGAGGTTCGGCGATACATCGAAAACCAAGACGAACACCATCGCAAGCGAACGTTCCGAGAGGAGCTGATCGAAATGCTCGATCGAGCTGGAGTGAAGTACGATCCGAGATACTTGGATTGAAGTGCGCGATGGTTCTTTGACCCCTCCGGGGCCAGGCCGGCACGTTGCGTGATGTTCCGGGGGTTCGCTTCGCGACCCCCGGCTACCTTCTTTCACCGCTTCGCGGTGACTCCAACGCAACGATCCCGGAGGGATCCAAGAGGGTAGCCGTGGGTCGCGAAGCGAACCCACGGGTCGAGTAATACAACATGCCTCCCGGCCCCGAAGGGGTCGAAGACGTTCCCAGAGCGAGCGGCGCGACTCCCGGCTACCTTCTTTCACCGCTTCGCGGTGACTCCAACTCAACGATCCCGGAGGGATCCAAGAGGGTAGCCGTGGGTCGCGAAGCGAACCCACGGGTCGAACGGCACAACGCAAATCCCGGCCCCGAAGGGGCCGAAGACTTCCACTCCGCACCAACGCCGAGATCGAAAACGAACTCAATTCCCAATCGCAGGAACTCATATCGCCCCCTCTCATTCTCCCGCCCCAAACAACTGGGCTTCTCGCGAACCGCCGACGAAAATATCGGTTCGCTTGGCATCCGAAAGCGGATCGAACTTCATCACGGTCACTCGTTGCGGCGTGTCGCTCACCAAATCCAACGCGTCGACCCGCGAACTGCCCGACCGAACCGTCGCTCGCAAACTGGAACCAACCGCGACGGCGTATTCCAACTGAGCGACCTGATCGGGGCGAACCGCAACGATCAACTTGGGCGACTCGGAATCCTTCGAGTCCTTCGATTTCCTGCCCGTCGGATTGCCAGGGGATCGGGTCGGCATCACGACAATGACATCGTCCGCAATCGGTTCCACGCGAGTCCGCTGAGCATCCGTGAGCGTCACGTTGGCAAATCCGCCTCGATTGCCCCCCCGAGGTTGATCTTCCGTCCGGCTGGCCACGAGATCCAAGTGCTGACCGAACTCGAATGCATCCCCACCGATCAGTCCCTCGGTATCGAGAAAGAACAAGACCCTTCCCGGCGGCGTCGCACCGGACAATCCCGTCATCGTGCCTGCCGGCATCAAGTCGCCCTCCTGGATCGGCACGGTGGCCGGCAAATCGTGACGTGGAATTCGCCCCACCAAGTCCGAAAGATCCGTGATCCAGTTCGATTGACTCGCCGTTTCCACGGGCACCTGGATCGTTCGCACGTAAGCTGTCGCCGGATCTTCAAAGCTGGTCGGACGAATGGTTTGGTAGGCCAACAAGGTTTGCCCGGGAATCGGAACCGCCACCATGCCCTCGGGAACATCCACCGACGATTCGTTTGTGTCGACTCGACCGCTGCGGACCAAGACGTTGACTGTTGCCCCCAATTCCAACGCGGACGTGACCGCGGAGACGTCTTCGGCGGCAACTGCCAACACCACTTCCTCCACCGGCACGCTCAACAGTCGCTTGCCCTGCGAAAGCGAAGCCGATGTTTCGGTGCTGACTCGCTTGACGACCGGGGTCAGCACCACCGCTTGCCGAGCGACCAACCGCGCGGTCGTCTCCTTTTCTTGGTCACGATTGGCGCGTCCCGCATCCGCCACCAACTCTGCCCCAGGCAATTGACTGCCAGTCGAGAACTCAAAGCGGCTGAGTTTCTGCAGCGGGATATTGGCCACCAAGTCGATCTGTTCGCCCATGCTGATACGATGCACGCCAGCGAGCTGAGCGGCTTCCAACGTCATCGCACGCATGCCCGGGGGAGTCGCACCGGCCAAACCTGCCGGCGTCCCACGCTCGAAAAAGTTGGCTTCGGCGAACGCAAATCCGGACGACTTGTCGCTCTTGACGACCCGGCCGATGATGTCCGTTGCCTGCGTGAACGCGCCCCCCAGTTTCACCAATTGGCGACTGGTGACGACCGATCCATCTTCGAGTTGCAAGACGATCCCCTCGTCGGTCCGCTGAGCGAGTTCAATTCGTTTGTCGACCAGCCCCCCTTCGCCATCCGTCATCGTTGCACTCATGCCCCCGAGCGCTGTCAGTGGAATTTCGACCCCATGGATGCCGCCCGTGCGGGGATCCACCAAATCGCCGCGAGAGACTTTGCTGTAAGCCGGAATCGTCTGCCAGTTCATGGGCAGCGAGATCGTGTCAGGCCGAGTTTCGTCGACACGCCAGAACGCAAGCCGTTCCATTGGCACACCGGCAGCAAACAGCGATGCGATCAGGCCACCGCCGAGAACCACGAGGACCAGCAACATCGCCAGCAAGATTTTGATGAGCCCGAAGGATGATTTTTGTTTTCGCATGATGGAAGTTTTCGATGGTAGTGGACGAGGCAACGAGTCCCTTCGCCTGGGAACACGCAACTTCGTTCACACCCCTTTTATGGAGTCGCTTCAGTGGAGGGTAAAAACACTTCCCTGCGAAAGATGGCGTGTGACACGAGCACTCGCCGGTACGGGCGAATGCCGATCGCACTGCCCGTCAACTCGGGACTGGTCATCGCTCCATGAATACCAAGCCCATACTTACCCCCGTAAGTTCCTGCGTAGACCGATTCGCCAAGAGCGTTCTCCAACACGAGCGGTTTGCTATCGTGCAGCGATCCCTTCATGGCTTCAGGATTGAGTGATTCGACCGCATCATCGATGGCGACATTGGGATCACCGCCGTTTGATACAAACGCACCACGGTCTTGATAGCTGCTCAACCAAGTCGACTGAGCGGGGTAGTGAACACGAAGTGCCACGACGCCCTTGGGCGGTTCCGATTCCGGTGGATCAAGCGGATCGGCAGGAATCGCCGATTCATTGGTCAATGAGAAAGGATCTGGATTGGCACCTGAATCGTCGTCCGGCAATTCTTCTGTGTCGATTTCCTCGACCACACAAACCCAACGAATTCGCTCGGCACCACCGCCGTTGTTGTGCTCCTCTTTTCTCTCGACAACGAAAGGGATCTGAACAACGTAATCGTCTGCGACATAGTCGGGATACTCGATCCCCGACTCATCGGACTCACCTTGAGAGCGATTCAACAACGCACCGGGATACCGCATCAATCGCTTTGGCGGAGTGGCGTCGTCGTTGTCATGATCGAAAGTCTCGAGCACATAAAGAACCGCCAACTGTTGGTTCAACAGAGGCATGCGTGGAACCACATCTTGGAAAAAGTTGTAGTCAGGAATTTCCTCTTCCAGCTCATCCAAGTCGATCACCAACCAGCGATCGTCATAGATTCGCTGGCGGACGATTTTCTGATCGAGTGCATCCTCGAACGTCTCATCAAATGGCAGCGGCGTTTGCGAAAGCTCCCGGGCGCCCACATTGGCCGCTTGTTGAATTTGCCCCGCCGCATAAATCCAGATGCCGAACGTGATCGCGCCACCCACCAGCATGTACAGCACCAACGCGACGAGTCCAAACTCGACGAGTGCTTGACCGGATCGTTTGTGGCAGCGACTTCGCACTATTGAACGCTCTTCATTGCGTCGAAGAATTTGTGCAGCAAATCGTGCAACTCTTTGTGGCCATCTTTCACCGCGTCGTGTTTCTTCGCCATCGCAGCATGCTTGGCCGAGAAATTCTTGTGCTCCTTTTCCAGAGCCTCGTGATTGCTCGCGTCACCATCATGCTCGTGATGGGCGATCTCCTCGCCATGATGCATCGCGTGATCTTCATGAGCACGCATCGCTTCATCGTGCTCGATCAATTCCGCTTCGTGTTCGTAGATCTTCGCTTGCAGCTTGGCCATCATGGCCAAGGCTCGCATGTGTTCGGCACGCCACTTGGCGTGTTCAGCAGCCCATTGGTCGTGTTGCAGGTGAGCGGACTGGTGTTCCTGCTTCATGCCAGCGTGATCGTCAGCCGAAGCGACGACATTCGAGGTCAGCGAAACAAACGCAACGGCCAGAGCAAGTGTGACTTTCAACATAGGAACAATCCTTTTCGAGTCAGACGAGGAAGTGAACGAAACCGACGTAGCCAACAAACCCCGCCGCGATGGCGGGCACATAGGCGTAGTCTCGCTCGCCGCGAAGCATCGCGATCAGCGAGAGCACGCCACCGGCGATGGCCATTCCAAACAACACAATCAAAATCCCAACGGGTCCCACCAACATCCCCAGCGAAATGAGAAGCTTTCCATCGCCACCACCGAGCTTCGCGAATCGAAACAAGGCGTACGCGATCGCAAGTCCGACGACACCGCCCACCAGCACCCAGACGATCGGTAGACCAAGCCAGCCCAACAGCGAACTGATAACGGCAACGCTGCCGATCGACACCGAGATCCAATCCGGAATCTCTCGCGTGCGAAGGTCGCAAGCGGTTGCGATCGCAAGCAAGGCACACACAACGATGGCGATGGTGATGAACAAACGATCGAATTGAGAGGCTGAAAGTTTTTGGTTTGTGGATTACCGCGGAGCGGCAATGGAAAGTAGCCGGGGGTTGCGAAGCAGACCCCCGGGAACGGTTCTCCTCGTGCCGAAACGACCCCGTCGGGGTCGAAGATCGGTGCGAGTCTTCTTTGACCCCTCCGGGGGTCACGCTTGTGTGCTGGACGATGGACCGGGGGTTCGCTTCGCGACCCCCGGCTACCATCTTGGATCCCTTCGGGATCAGGAAAACCACTCACGGCGAGCAAGCTCGCCGTGAGTGGTTGAAGAGTCCGTGCAGTTTCAAATCAACTTACGGCTCGAGAACCAACCCACCAAAGTCGGCTGGTGTATCCAACCCAACGTTTACACCAAGTCGATCGGTGCCGGAGTTACCCGCGATCGTAACGGCGTCTAATTCAATTGGGTCGCCGACGGCTCCAGCAGTCGTTTCGATCAACTTGCCGCTTGCCAAGGCTGCATTGTCTTCACCATGGGCACCTGGCAAGATCGCTGCCGTTGCACCGATCAAATCGCTGGTCTTGTGACCGAAGACCGAAATGGCAGCGGCACAGATCAAAGCCACACCGGCGATGATCAAACCGTACTCAACCAGGCCTTGGCCCTTCTTGTTGTTCAAAAACTTACGCATTGTGTTTTCCTTTGAGAAAACGAGTTGTTAACAAATGTTTTGTCGCCTGACCAAAGGTTTTGCATGACCAATGCAGGCATGTGCGGCGGCGACGAACAGACCGCACACGTTGTCCTTTCTTCGTAGTGGACGAGGCAACGAGGCCTGAGCAAGAGGACTCGTTGCCTCGTCCACTACGATCTGTCTTGTTCAAGGAGCCCCACCGCGCGAAGCACAACCGATCTGGTTTGGTCGGACCGTTTGACCGATCGCACCGCCGCGCGGCGGGACGTATTGGGTCGTGAGTCCATTTGGATCAGCGCGCACCGATCAACAGCGAGCACCAAAACAAACGAGGTGGAGATCCTGAAACAGGCTTCCAAACCGTTATGTGGGGACAACAGGCTGGACGCCTATCCCACGAACGGAGTGCGAACCCTAAGCAACGATCGCGGGTGGCCCGCGAGGCTGCGGGATCGAAAGAAGAGTCGCCGACAAGAGGCGAGCAGGCGAGACGCTGGTGAGCTCGGAAACGGACTCCACCGGAAGAACAACCACCAATTCCCACGTCACACCGACGGGGGCCGCCAATGATTGGCAAATCCCGCAAGTATTGGGATCGTGCTCGTGAGGGCTGCTCGAATCGTGCGAAGCTGGGACCGCGTTGTCTGCATCGGAACCCGATGCGTCCGGCGCGGTCGCTTGGTGATAGCACCCATGCGAGCAAACGAAAACCGTGTCGCTCGCCGATTCCGTCACTTGCGAATGGGACTCGCTGTCACAGGTGGCCACATGCAACCAAGCCGGAGCCTGACCGAGAACGATCAGGCTGCAGAGCAGGCTAGCGACGAGGGGCCGGAACAGCGAAGTCATGAAAGCGACGTTCGATTCAAAGAGATTTTGATTGTGGCAAAGTGGTCCGACCAAAGACGATTGCTGCCTAGTACGATGACTACAACCCTTCCGTTCGTCAAGTTCTTCGTTAAAAACTTGGGAGTTTGAACGTTTTTGTCCGTCACAAGCAATTGCAATCAGACTCGGATCGCATGTCGTGGGCAGGCGACCGATTCGCCCATCCCTCCAGTCACTCAACGGACGGACGCTCTGAACCATTTCGATTGACAAGCCGTAACATCGCGAGAACAATCATGGCATCCTTGGTCGGACCGTTGATTCACGCTTGAATCAATCTGCATTGCTTCAAGCTTCTTCCGCTTTTCAACGTTGGCAACCGACTCTTGGCGTCGTTTCGCATCTTCACCGTTTACTTGACTCTGGCTGCGTTGCTGTTCGGCAACGCTGCAGGTTGGGTTCACGTGGGGTGCTCGTCACACACCGCGGGTTGCTGTGCCGTTGAATGTCATCCGAGTGGGCATTCTCATGGCGAATCGCATTGCCTGGCAGACTCACATCGCCTGACTGACGCTGGCTCCACGCATGATCACAGTGGGCACAGTTGCTGCCATCATGGTCACGCGAACCACAGTGAAAGCGAAGTCACTTGCCAGAGCGACGCAGATGATTGCTCGGCCGAGTCCGACTCGAATCAACCGACAGAGCCGCACGATTCGGATCGCTGCTCGATTTGCCAGAGCTTCTTTGGGTCGCGTCATGCCGCCTTGCTTTGGGACACGCTGGTTCAGTTCGAACCACTGACCGCCAGCCGCGAGATCGTGCTGGCCGACACCGCGTTCGTCCCCAACACCGCGTCCAATCTCCACTGGGTACGGGGTCCGCCGAGCGTCTAACGCTTCGCGATTGTTTCCCCCTGTTTCGCTTCCGTACCCAAGGTGCGCTTCCATGGCCATTGTCCATGAAGTTCCCAGGTCGGCGAGTTGGTTATCACGCATGCTGACGACCGATTTTTGCCCCTGGGCGAATCGTTTTGTTTACTGGCTCAAAGAGCCAATCGGTTGGTTCGTTCTGGCAACCGCGATCAGCGTGATCGTCGGTTTGTACTTGAGTCCCATCGGTTGGGTCCTGGCCGCGTCCTTGTCCGCGATCATGGTCGTCGGGATGGCCTGGCCGTTGGTGGCCGTGTCCGTTACGAGATGCGAACTGCGGCCCGAAACAAATTGCGTTCATGAGGGGGATGCATGCCGAATGCTTGTCTCGGTTCGCAATCGGCTTCCCATTCCAGTTTGGGGATTGTCCGTCGAAGGCTACCTGGATTGTGAAGGTGATGAAGCGGTTCCCACGGTCGGACTCGCTTGTGTGCCACCGATGTGCGTCAGTGACTTTGGCATCACCGTCAATCCGACACTGCGAGGCCATTACCCCATTCAATCGCCTTCCGTTGCCTGCTCGTTTCCATTTGGAATTTGGACCGCACGGCGAAAGCTGTCCACGACGAAGTCGCTCACGGTCTGGCCCAAGGTTTATCCGGTTCAAGGCGTTTGCCCGATCATCGGTCTGACCAGCACCGATCACGGCGACGGAAATCGCGGCGGCCGAAGCGGCGACTTTGTCGGCGTGAGAGACTATCGCCGCGGCGATTCGGCCAAGCACATCAACTGGGTCGCATCCGCCAGAGTGGACACGTTGGTCGTGACCGAACGTGGCGGACCGCAGTCGGTGGAACTGGATGTGTTTGTCGACACTGCCATTTCCCGCTCCGCCTCCACGACACTCTCCGAAGAGGAGCAATCTGAATCCGTCGGGCGTGAACGGCTGGCCAATCGCATTCGCATGGCGGCCAGTGTCTTGATCAATCTGCACCAAACCGGGGTGCCAATGCGTGTCACGATTGGCCCGCAAAGTTTGTCTTTGCCACATGGCGCCAAAGGCAGGCAGCAGATTCTCAACGCACTCACCGAGATCCCCGCCGATGGAATCGTTGCCCCCATCCAACGAAAACGGATCAGCAAACACGCCCGAATCGAGTTCGCGACCGATCCCCCTGGGTGCGAAGTCGTGCAGGTGATTGACCCGCGGGGCGGCCGCCGGGCAGGTGGGCGATCGGTGACGAAACAAATCGTATCGAGCGGTGCGTTGGCGCAGCAAATCGGCGACTTCTGGACGGAGGTGCGTGATGCTGACGTCGCCGCGTAAACGAACCGAAATCATCCTGCTCGCAATCCTTGCGATCGTCGCCGTTGTGCCGCTGCGATTCTTCGTTGAATCAAAGCTCTGGTTTCTGACGGAGATGGGAACGTTGTTGGTTCTCCTGGCCGTAGCGGAAGTCGTCAAGACTTTCGGTGTGGAATCAGGCAGATCGAAACTCGTGTCGAGCTTCGCTACGACGCTGCTCGCGATCACCCCCCTCCTGTTCGCAACCCTGGCCCGAACATTCGGTTCGCCAATCGCGTTTGAGATGTCCGCTCTCTCGGCATTTGGTTCGGTCTCGTTGGCCGTTGCCATCGCGGCAACCACCGATCGAACCCGATCGATGTCCTTGGTTGCCAGTGGTTTCCTGGTGCTGTTTGCCACGTCCATTTCCGAACACCCACACGCCGTCTGGCTGGCGGTTGCCTGGATGAGCGTTTGCGTTTGGCACTTGGTTGCCAATCACTGGGAAAAACTCGACGTCTGCTTGCCCGACTCCGTTCGCCCCGCCGTGGGCGTTCGTCCCGCAAGCGTGCTGGTCGCCGTTGCGTTGTGCGTTGCCGGTGGACTGGTCGTTCGCGATCGCGTCGGTCCAGCCAATCGAATGACCAACGGTGTGATGCCCACCAGCGGAGGATCCAAGTGGTCCGACCCGGCAGCACGCTCTGGCATTGGAACGGGCGACGCTGCGATCGCAGCGAAGGATCATGCCGAGTCCTTCGGCGCGGTCGAATCGGAGATCTTCTTGGAATCCACTGAGTCGTCGCTGTTCGACATGGTCAACGAAATGATTGGAGAACCCAAGCAAAAAATGAAATGGGATCGTCGCCAAGCGATGGGCAGCGAGAACCTGATCCCGATGCACGATCAAGCCGCCAAAAGTGAAAAAGGCGGGGCCTCTTTCAGCACCGATCGAATGCCACCGAAGAAACATCACCACATCGAAGATGCAAAAGAAAACGCGGTGATTCAGTGGGACGGACCCACCGGCATTCGATTGGCGATGGAACGCTTCGACACCTTCGATGGTGTTGACTGGACTAACTCAGCCGATCACTTCAACAATCAACTCAGCCGGCAGGAGATTGATCAACATGTTTGGTTCTTCGACCCACACATGAAATCCAGAGCGTTCAGCAACAGCGACCTGGTGTCGGTCAACTTGCTGAAGGTATTGCGTCTCGATTCAACGCGGTTTCCGTCACCGATGATGACGGCAGGACTGCATATCAAAGACATCAACCGCCAAGACTTCTTTGGCATCACCAACGATGGTTCGTTGTTCATGCCCGAACGCGACAAGATCCCGCCCCTGACGGTTGTGAACCTGGCTTCGATCCAGGTGATGGAAGATGAACTGTGGGAACGGCTTCCACGATGTGTCACCGAAGTCGAGGGACATCCAACGCTGGATCCAGCTTCCACGCCGCACCCATACGAACAACTGCAAGCCATCGTCCACCGATTGCGAACGGAGTTCACGTTCGATCGCAACACCGCGAGCCTGACCGACAACCCAGTCGAAGAATTCTTGGAAAGCCGCCGCGGTGGCGATCACCTATTCGCGACCGCAGCAGCACTCCAAGCACGTGAAATCGGATTGCAATCCCGACTGGTGACCGGGTTCTATGTTCGTCCGGACTCCTACGACTTCACCGCGGGACATGCAAACATCACCCCCGAGGACGTTCACGTTTGGGTGGAGATCCAACTCGACGACGGACGCTGGTTCGAACTGGAACCCACACCGGGGTACCAACCACCCATCTACACGCCGTCTTTGTGGCTGAGCACCAAACGCTTTGCGGCAGCGCATTGGATCCATGGCTGCCTCCTCATCGCAATCGGTGCCGTGATATTCCTCACGCGGTTGATTTGGATCGAGTGGTTGCTGGCAACCATCTGGTCGCTGTCGTTGTTGCTGCCCTCGAAACACCAATTGCGAATCGCCATGCGGATCGTGGAAACGCGAGCCCGCTTGATTGGCAAAGCTCGTCCGACGGGGAAACCGCAACGTGATTGGTTGGAATCCTTGGTCGCCCGTGACGTTGGCCTCCACGATCACGTCCAGCAATTCTGCGATGTGGCTGACCAAGCCGTCTTTGGCGCACCGACACCGATCGATCGTCGCCAACTCAGCTCGGTTGTTCGCGGATTGAAAACCAAACAATTGAAATCGATTCCAAGTGAGACAACCGCATGAGTGTGGCAACAGAACACGAACACGAAACACAAGCCGCCCTGCAGGCGATGCGTGAGCAACTCGGAAGAGTCCTCTTGGGCAAGTCCGAACAAATCGAAATGGTGATTGCGTGCCTGCTCGCACAAGGCCACTTGCTGCTGGATGATTTGCCGGGAACGGGCAAGACAACGTTGGCGAAAGCCCTCGCGGATTGCTTGGGAGGCCGACTGGCCCGGATCCAGTGCACGCCGGACTTATTGCCGACCGACGTGACGGGGTTCAATCTCTTCAACCAAAAAACTCGGGAGTTCGAGTTCCATCCCGGTCCCGTGTTCTCCGACGTGCTCTTGGCGGATGAGCTGAACCGAACAACGCCACGTACCCAGAGCGCCTTGCTGGAAGCGATGGCGGAACGGCAGGTCACGATCGATGCGGTCCCGCACTCACTCTCGGACACGTTCTTTGTGATCGCAACGCAGAATCCGATCGACTCACACGGCGCCTACCCGTTGCCCGAAGCCCAACTGGATCGGTTCACGATCAAGCTTCAAATCGGATACCCCGACCGCGCCGCACAACTTGGGATTCTGGAAAACGCTGCCCGTGCGACCAGTTCCCATGACCGTCCGAGCAGCACCCTCTCATTGGCCGAACTGAGGCGGATGCAGCAACACGTCCAAACGATTTCCGTCCACCCGAAAGTCCGCGAATACTTGGTTGACTTGGTCGAAGCAACGCGTGACGACGCAACCATTCAGCTCGGTGTGAGCCCCCGAGGCATGCTGCTGTGGCAACGGATCGCTCAAGCTTGGGCGGTGCTGCAAGGTCGCGACTTCGTGACCCCCAGCGACGTTGCCAAGGTGGCTCACCCGGTCCTGTCCGTGCGTTTGCTGACGATGACCGACGACGTCGATTCCGTGATCGACCGCATCATGGCTGAAGTTCCCGCCCCGGAGTACAAGTGATGACTCGCAAGCCCAAACCATCGCAACCAGCACTTCCACGCCACCGGCTCTGGATTTCAGCTCTCGTCCTTTCACTTCTCGCCCTGCTTGTTGGCTGCAGCACGGATGACGCTCCCAAGACCTCCCTCTTTGAACACGACCACGTCGTGTCATCGCACTGGCCCAGTGACCTTGCCGACTTGTCGAGCAAGCTACGCAGTCGAATGGAGGAATACGGCGATTCGCCCGACGAACACCTGCGTCACGAAATCGAAGACCTTGTCGACTGGGTCAGTGAATTCGCTGCAGACACGCCCCTGTCCGAAACCGATTGGATTCCGCTGCATGAAAACAGCCAGGCCGTCTCGGCAAACTTGAAGGCAACCGACGAAGCGTTCGCCAGCGATGACCTGAAACAGATCGAATCACTCTGCCAACGGATCGATGAATCGGTCTCCCTGATCCCGGAACACTTTGCCAGCGTGAAAGCGTCCACCCCATGAACCAACCACTCACAATCATGTTGACCGGCGGATTCGTTCGCGTCCTTCAAGGCTTCGCTGCCGCCGCGCCAACGTTGCTGGTGGGACTGCTGATCGCGTCGATCATGCGCTACTACCTCGGCGACAAGGGCACCCGAAGGTTGTTCGGCGGCGAGACAATCCGATCACTGCCACAATCCTGGTTGGTCGGCATGCTCTTGCCAGTCTGCTCGATTGGCGTGCTGCCGATTCTCTGCGAGATGCGACGGGCTCGCGTGAAGCCGGGGGCGATGTCGGCGTTCGCTCTCTCCGCTCCGTTGTTCAATCCGCTGTCGCTGCTTTACGGGCTGACACTCAGTCGACCGATGGTGATCATTCTGTTTGCATTCGGTTCACTGATCATCGTCACAGCGCTCGGACTGTTCTGGGATGCGTTCGGCGGGCGGAAAGAACCAGCTTGCGATTCAGAACCAGACATCTCGGATGCCGATCCCACCAACCCCGACTACTTGATCGGTCTGCGGCGACTGGCCGCCACGTTCGTTCACTTCGCTCGTGATCTCACCGGTGCGAGCCTTGGTTGGACGGTGCTCGCGTTGTCCGGTCTCGCGGTTCTGGCCGCTGTCCTTCCCTTTGGAGCCATGCAGCACTCCGTGGAACGCGACGACTGGCTGGCGCCGTTGACGATGATGGGAGTCGCGATTCCTGTTTACGCGACCCCGATGTTGGCGATGAGCCAGTTGGGGATGATGTTTCAACATGCCAACTCACCCGGTGCAGCGTTCACCCTGTTGATCTTGGGCACCGGTATGAACCTGGCCACTCCGGTCTGGTTTGGAAAGCACTACGGATTCAAAGCGACGGCACGGTGGACGGTTTCCCTGCTGGTGATCGTGCTGGGAATCTCCTATGCAATCAATCAGCCGCTGATTCCACCGGGGGTCGAACCTGCCGGTCACACGCATGCCTTTGACATCTACGCCAATCCGATCCCGGTCTCCCAAGGGGGCAACACAACCTCGCTGCGAGACTTGGTGGTCAAGGACCTCGACTTCAGCGTCATCGCTTCGCTCGCCGTCCTGGGTTTCTTCAGCTTGGCCGGGATCGGTTTGCGACTCATGAAAATCGATGAGGCTTGGTTGGTGCGAACTGCCAAGGCTCACTCGTTTGTTTCCTCCCTGACATCGGAAGATGCAAAACCTCGCAAGGGACTCGACTTGGTGGTCCCGCCAGGCATCATCGGAGCGACCATGCTGGCGGGCTTGGTCGCGATGAGTGTCGTCGCCTGCTTCGCCTACTACCCATCGGCGGAGGAATGCTTGGATGAGATCAGCATGGCGAGGGCAGAGTGTTTGTCGGCGGCCAACAGCGGCCAAGCCGAACACGCTTTGTATTGGCTGCCTGTTTGGGAAGACTGGAGTCGCCGAATGGAAGTCGGAACATTCATTCGCACGGGGCAGATTCGGCCCTACCAAAGGATGCAGGGTTATTTGATCCGCAAAAAGCTCGAATTGCTCGAACATGAACTGGAGCACGACCCGTTCGAACTGGAGGAAACACAGCAGGTCGTGAGGAATATTCTGTCAACCAACACCCGCTGGGTACGTTCATTTCGACCCCAAGACTGACAATCCGATCTCGACGAGATTACAATCGCAGGCGGTCGGACCGGACTGACGCACCTCTTTTTGCGGAAGATCCGTTTCATGTTGGTAGTTCAAAAAAGCAAAGCTCGCGCCTTCACGCTGGTCGAATTGCTGGTGGTCATCTCGATCATTGGCGTTCTGATCTCGATGTTGCTGCCTGCCGTTCAATCGGCCCGCGAAGCCGCTCGTAGCACCGATTGCAAGAACCGCATTCGGCAATTGGCACTGGCGACGCACATGCACCATGACGTGCTCGGCTACTTTCCGCCGGCCAGGTACGAGTCGCGACCGGACGCCGATCCGGCCGACCAATGCGGCTTGGAAACACCCACGTGGCTGGCCCGTGTGATGCCTTATATCGAGCAAGCCTCGCTCGGTAGCCAATGGGATTTTTCCAAACCCTGGCATCAACACCCCGAGAACGTTCGAACGGTCGTTCCGGACATCTTCCTCTGCCCCTCGCGACGCTCCGGAACACAACCGACCGGCACTCGGGCACTCCGCACAACGGTCGATGGCGGAGGCGGTCGCCTCCCCTGCGGTTGCCCCATGCCGCCTCGTCCCGTCGACGTGTCCTTGGATATCGAAGGTGCGCTCAGCGATTACGCAGGCAACCATGGTGACCTGACGCCCGGTGCGACCGGTGCTCCCACTGATTTTTACTATGGTGGCAACGGGACCGGAGTGATCATCAGTGTGCGTCCCAACTGCAGTGATGGCAAAGCGATTGCCCCCTCCGATCGCATCCGGATGGCCTCTGTCACGGATGGGACGTCCAGCACGTTTCTGTTTGGCGAAAAGTTTGTCCCCCTCAACGGCCTGGCTCAATTCCCCGAAGACTCGCCAGCTTACGATGGCGACCACCTGCCCGCGTCCAGTCGTCTCGCCGGGCCCGGACTGCGTTTGGCCAACGGCCCCAGCGACGTTCTCGCTGACATGTTCTCATTTGGAAGCTGGCACCCTGCCGGCGTTCACTTCGCGCTGGTCGATGGCAGCGTTCGAATGCTCAGCCCCCACACCGACACCAAAGTCCTGGGCTCGCTGGCCAACCGTCGCGACGCCCACGTGGTGGAGTTGGCCCAATGACTCGTCCTTGGGTCTCAGCCTTGTTTCTTCCACTGCTGCTGGCAGGATGTTCGGCGCAACACCCCGCAACAGGATTTGTCGGGTACACCGACGGGGAACCCGTTCAGTCCGGAAGCATTGAGTTTCGTTTGATCGAGACGGGCGATCGCTTTGCTGGACGGATCGCTCGCGATGGCGAGTTCACGTTGCGGGATCAAGACGGAAACGAATCGCTGCCCCCTGGTGACTACGAAGTCGTCGTCGTGCAAATCGTGCTGACGGAAGATGTCGCCGCAGCCGATCACGATCACGGCCGCACCGTCCCTCGACGTTACGCCGACTACTACACCAGCGGCTTGCGGTATTCCAACCCAGCTGACCGGGTCGATTCGATCCGTGTTGAGCTCGAAGCAACGCCATCGACCCAATCGTCTGCTTTTTAAAGAACGTTGCCGATTCCGAGTGAATGACAGGCGACATCCGCGGCGGAAAACGCCGTCTTCACAACGCATCCAGCATGCAAAACGCGTCATCTTGATTGCGTATCCGTTCCGTGAATTCGGCGGCATCAGCCTGCACTGCCACTGCCACGTGCTTGGATGCTTCGTCGTTCTGTGCACCTTTCGGCCGAGGCATGCCGCATGCATCCGCCTCAGATGGTTAGGATAGGACACAAAGGCGGTGTCAGTGTTGAAAGATTGTACGATTCGAAGCACCGGCTGATTCAACACACGAGGAGCGAAGTGATGCAGATTGGCGTCCCCCGCGAAAATTGGCCAGGCGAGGCGAGGGTGGCACTCGTCCCCGCCAGTGTCAAGAAACTGATTCAGTCTGGGTTTTCAGTCGAGATCGAATCGGGTGCGGGATCTCAATCAGGGTTTCCGGACGACGCCTACACGGAGGCCGGTGCTGTCATTCTGACCGACCGGGCATCCCTGCTGTCGGGCTCCGACGTCGTGCTGCGAGTCCGACGCCCCGAGACCGCGGAGGTTTCCAACCTCCGGCAAGAAGCCATCCACATCAGCTTCCTTGACCCATTCAATGAAAAGGAACTAATTGGCGAAATGGCCCAGTGCGGCGTGACGTCGGTTTCGATGGAGATGATCCCGCGATCCACTCGCGCCCAAAAGATGGATGCGTTGTCCTCGCAAGCCAACCTGGCGGGCTACGTCACGGTGATCCAAGCTGCGTATCACAGCCAAAAGATCTTCCCGATGATGATGACTCCCTCGGGAACCATTCGGCCCGCTCGGGTCTTTGTGATCGGTGCGGGCGTCGCGGGCCTGCAAGCGATTGCAACGGCGAAACGACTCGGTGCCCGCGTCGATGCCTTTGACACCCGGCCCGTCGTCGCGGAACAAGTTCGATCGCTCGGTGCCAAGTTCGTGGAGATCGATCTGGGCGAAGTGGGGCAAACGGAACAGGGGTACGCCAAAGCGCTGACACCGGAACAAATTGAACTTCAAAAGGAAGGCCAAAAGAAACTCATTGCGGTCTCCGATGTCGTCATCACCACCGCCCAACTGTTTGGTCGCCCGGCGCCTCGCATCGTCACTCGCGACATGCTGCTCGCGATGCAACCCGGCAGCGTTGTCGTTGACATGGCAGTGGAAACGGGAGGCAACGTCGAGGGTTCCGTGCTGAATGAAATCGTCGATGTCGAAGGTGTCAAAATCATCGGCCAAGGGAATCTGCCATCCGAGGTCAGCCGCAATGCCAGCGAGATGTACTCGAACAACTTGACCGCCTTGATCGACGATTTTTGGGACACCGAATCCAAGCGGTTCGCATTCGATCCCGAGGACGAAATCGTTCAAGCCGCCGTCATCACTCGTGGTGGCGTGATCGTGAACGAGACCATCGCCAAGCTTCATTCGTAAACCACCATTCATCCATTCAAACAGGGGTTCCCATGGAAGCCGTGCTGCTCGCCTTCATTTTGATGTTGTCCGTGTTCTTAGGCTTTGAACTGATCGCCAAAGTGCCGGCAACCCTGCACACGCCCTTGATGTCGGGTGCCAATGCGATTTCCGGCATCACCGTCGTCGGGGCCATCATCGCTGCGGGAGCCGATCTGGGACCGTGGTCGACGTGGCTGGGCGCACTGGCGGTCTTCTTTGCCACCGTCAACGTGGTTGGCGGCTACATGGTGACCGATCGGATGCTGAGCATGTTCAAAAAGAAAGACAGCCCATCGGGAGGTGACTCATGAGCGTTGAAGTCCTGGGTTCGGTCTACATCCTCGCGGCCATCTTGTTTGTCTTCGGGCTCAAACTGATGAGCTCCCCGGCAACCGCTGTGCGAGGCAATCTCCTGTCGTCTGTCGGGATGCTGATGGCCGTCCTGATCACACTCACGTCCAAGGAAATCCTGGACTACCGCTACCTGGCCGGTGCCGCGATTCTCGGCGCCGTCGTGGGCGTGATCTCGGCGCGGCGAGTTGCCATGACGGGAATGCCCGAAATGGTCGCGTTGTTCAATGGCTCCGGTGGCATCGCCAGCCTGCTGGTGGGCTGGGCCGCCCTGTATGGGCAAGAATCGTCCGCCTTCACATTGGTCACCGTTCTGGTTTCGATCTTGATTGGCGGCGTGACGTTTTCGGGATCGTTGGTGGCCTGGGCCAAGCTCTCAGAAACCATCGGCAGCGGGGCGATGACCTTCGCAGGGCAGCGTGTCGTCAACGTCTTGTTGTTGCTGGTGCTGCTGGGATGCTCGATTGCGATGGTCCTGGACCCCGCCTGGACGTTCCCCCTCGTCTTCGTTGTGATTGGACTGTCGATCTTATTGGGTGTGATGGCCGTCATCCCGATCGGTGGCGCCGACATGCCCGTTGTGATTTCCCTGCTCAACAGCTACTCGGGACTGGCTGCATGTGCCGCTGGATTCGCAATCAACAACACCATCTTGATCGTGGCTGGTTCGCTGGTGGGGGCGGCAGGATTGATTCTGACCAACATCATGTGCAAAGCAATGAATCGATCGCTCAGCAACGTGTTGTTCTCCGGTTTTGCAGCGACCACCAAAGCCACCAAGGTCGAAGGGGAAGTCAAACCGATCACCGCCGATGACGCCTACCTGATTCTCGAGGCCGCTTCCTCGGTCGTGATGGTACCTGGATACGGCATGGCGGTCGCGCAAGCACAGCACGTGGTTCGCGAATTGGGCGAACTGCTCGAAGCCAACGGGGCAGATGTCAGCTATGCGATTCATCCCGTTGCCGGAAGGATGCCCGGACACATGAACGTCCTGCTAGCCGAAGCGAACGTGCCCTACGATCAATTGATCGAAATGGACGAGATCAACCCACGGATGGAAAACATCGACGTGGCAATCGTGATCGGAGCCAACGACGTGGTGAACCCAGCGGCACGCGAAGACGAGAACAGTCCGATCTACGGCATGCCGATCATCAACGTCGACTATGCACGGACGGTGTTCGTGCTGAAGCGTTCCATGGCGTCCGGGTTCTCCGGCGTCGACAACCCACTGTTCTTTGGCGAAAACACAAGAATGCTTTTCGGTGACGCCAAACAATCGCTCAGCAGTGTGATCGCCGAATTCAAATCCTGAGCGACTTCGCCAGCACTGATTGCCAGACTTCCGGGAGCGGGCAGGACGCGTCACTTCCCGGGCTTTGGCCCCTCCCTCCGGTACGCCTGAGGGACGTCGATTTTATGACTGACGTTCTTCGAGGCGTCCTTCGCCCAGGACCTGAACCGTAGTGGACGAGGCGACGAATCCTTCCCCACGCAAGGGACTCGTTGCCTCGTCCACTACCAAATGCTGTCCTCAATCAATCGACATCCCAAAGGCGTCGATCAACTGCACGACCTCCAATCGGAGAGGAGAGTCTGTCATCGATGCGACCTGGCTTCGTTGGATGATTCACCCCGACCAAACTGCGTTCCCATCACGCGGCTGCAAATTCGGCATTGATACAATCGCTCAAGGTGGTTCCTGATCCCGTAATCAGAGCCCAGTGGACACCGAAAATTCATTGCGCAGCGGCCTCTCGCACGCATGGTAGAGTTTCGACTCGTTGAGTGCCGACCCCCACTAAGCATTCTTGTTTTCACAGTGTCCGAAGAAGTGAGAAAATGAAGATGTCATTACAGGTCAATCGTTCCCGCGGATTCACTTTGGTGGAACTGCTGGTTGTCATCGCAATCATCGGCGTGCTGGTGGGACTTCTTTTACCAGCGGTGCAATCAGCGCGTGAGGCGGCCAGACGAATGCAGTGCAGCAATCGTTTGAAACAGATGAGTTTGGCGTTGCACAACTACCACGCCAGCTTCAACACCTTCCCAGCGGCAGGCGTCCTGCCAAAGGGACAGAATGTTGCACGTTACTACCCAGGGGTGACGGTTGCGTTGCTGCCGTACATCGAGGAGCAAGCACGCTACGAAATAATTCAGCAGCGACTTGCTGCATCCACCTCAGCGTTCAGCCGGATGTTCAACGGAACAGAATACGAATCCATTTTGCCGGGTGTGCTATGCCCGTCATCTCCAAATTCGTCGCAACCATCGCCATACGCGAACAACGCTCGAATCAACTACATGTTCAACATGGGTGACGGCATGTTGAAACTCGACGCTGCCTGGCACCATCCGAACTATATCAACAACAAATACGTTCAAGCGCGGCATCGGGGCCCGTTCCACTTGGAATCGTGGGTCAAGTTTCGTGACATCTTGGATGGGACGAGCAACACGCTGGCATTCAGTGAATCGGCCAGTGCCGGATCCGGAAATTACTCCTTGGAAGTCAAAGGAAGCTCCGGATACAACGGTGCGTTGCTTGATCCTGATGGTTCCGAACCAGTGATTCACCCCGACGTGTGCGTCACCAGCACCGTGGACCCGGTCAATCGGAATCTGTACTTGGACCCTTGCGACTCCTGGCGTGGAAACTTCTTCCAAACCGGGACGCCGTGGAATGGTTTTCACACGGTCGTCCCACCCAACGGCCCAAGTTGCTGGGACAGTCCCACAGGATACTGGGCGGCCATCTTCACACCCAACAGCTATCACACCGGCGGCGTCCACGGTGCCTTGATGGATGGGTCCGTGCGATTCATCTCCGATTCGATCGACAGCGGAGACCTGACACAGTCTCAACCACTCTCAGGAGAGAGCCCCTACGGTGTCTGGGGGGCGCTCGGAACGCACCGCGGTGCGGAGCTACCCGGCGAGTATTGAGCAAAGAGTATTGAGCAAACGTGAGCGTTTGAGCAATCAACACGCGGAACACTGCGAGCAACCGGCTGCAGTGTTCCGCCTTTGCCGCCTGCTTGAACGCAGGAATGGACTGAGGTCAGTCCATTCGTCAGAAGTGCGATTCAAGCGAAGCAGGTGGGCAGAAATGATCGGGAGGAACCATGTGAGCCGTTTGGGCGTTCGCCCCGGTTCTGCGTGGGAACAGTGGCGTTCGCCAAAACAGTTCCAATGCCGAATGACTCCTGCTGACCTGCTGATGAAATCATCGCTGCGAGCTGCGAGGCTCACTCCATCGGTGTGTACGACGCATCGCCTTTGGACGTTGCACTCGCTTGCACATCGATCTCTTTGACGGCGGCGCCCAAATCCTCACTGAACAGGTTCTCACCTGAACTCGTGACTTCCACCTTCAGGGGCGTTGTCCCGGCGGTGCGGTATTCCTTTGCGACCACCTTGTAAACCTCGAACGTCCCCGTCTTCAGTGCTCGATCGTACTCATTGATCTCATCTCGCGTCGCTCCTTGACCAGGATGTTTTGGGTAAGGATCGCCTTCGGTGACGTTTTTGCTGACGATCACTTTAAAATGACCTTCAGGTGCCCCCTCATATTGAGTGGACGTCACCAAGGCCGCAGTCCCTTGCTCGTCAGTGGTTCCACCGACCGGCCAACGAGTCAGGGACGAATCTTCTGGATAGAGCACAACAGTCGCGTCAGCGAGCGGAACGCCATCCTGAGTGATCGTGATGGATGCAGGGTAAGTTTCAGGCATCCCCTCAGGACGCGAGTCGCCGCATCCAGTGAAAGCGAGTGTCAGTGCCAAAAGCAATCCGACAGCACCACTCCAAGTTCGGTCAATCTTTTGCATGTCTCGTTCTTTGTGTTTGTCATCGATGTCTCGCGGAAACCACCATGGCATCGGCAAGTTCGCGCTGCCCATCAGGAAACCGCGCACAGAGAACGAAACTATATCAACCTGCTCTGTCACCCACGGATTGGAGCCTCTCTTGCAACCGCAAGGCGAAAGATAGCACCGCCATCGAGGGATACGGAAAAGATCAATCACACAGAACTTCGCCGGCCCGAAGGCCGGAGCGTCTGCCTATGTCGGTGTGGACTTCAGCGGGGCCGCTTTCACTTGGATTGCTTCGGCTTCCGCCGGGAACCTGCTTTTCGCTGGGAACCAGCTTTCGAGTTGCCTTGAGACCTCGTTGTCTTCGGTATGGTAACGGTGTAAGTCAAACCGTGATTGGTTTGAATCGTTACCGCGACATTCGACATGCCAGTTGACACAACAATTTCCTTGGAGAATGGAAAACGAATTGACCGAACAAGTCGACCTTTGATTGCAAAAGCTGGACCACCTCGACCACGAAACGAATCCCGCGTGTTCGCGAGAAACAGCGTCAACCAAGGTTTCCAATCGTGTCATCGGAGATTGTCATCGTCCGCGGATCACCCCCATCCGCTGAAGCGGTCGTGCGATGCCAACGCCTCCGAGTCGTGGAGAATCGTTCGGAATTAATTGGCTGTAGCGGAGCGGCGCGAGCCGCCCGGTGTGTCACCGGAGGGCTCGCGCCCTTCCGCTATCTTTTGAAATCCCGAAGTTGTTTCCGAACGGTTCCGAGCGACGGCAGTTGGCAGCGAGTTTGATCCCACCTGCCGCCGCCCCGCGGTTTGGTTGGGCAACGCGTCAGGCGACCGCTTGGTCAGATCAGCCCCAAGGATTCCATGGCGTCCGCGACACGCATGAAGCCTTCGATGTTTGCTCCTTGGGCATAGTTGCCGGTGACTCCAAATTCGTCGGCCGTTTCCAGGCAACGGTCGTGGATGTCCTTCATGATTGCCGCCAATTTCTGCTCGGTGTATTCAAACGACCAGGCGTCACGCGAGGCATTTTGCTGCATCTCCAAAGCACTGGTCGCGACCCCGCCTGCGTTGGCAGCCTTGCCGGGCGCGTAGGCGATCCCCGCCTCATGGAATTTCTCGATTCCCTCGGGCGTGGTTGGCATGTTGGCACCTTCAGCAACCGCCCTGCAACCACCTCGCAACAGCGAGTCCGCGTCTTTCCCGGTCAGTTCATTCTGGGTCGCGCAGGGGAGCGCGACATCACACTTGATTTCCCAAATCTTCCCCGCCCGTTGATAGCGTGCTTGCTTTCTCGTTTTGCAGTAAGCCTCAACGGGCAGTCGCTCTTGTTCCTTGACCCGCTTCAGGGTGGGCAGGTCGATGCCACACTCGTCATAGACCACGCCTTTCGAATCGGAACAAGCCACCACCTTGCCGCCCAGTTGCGTGACCTTTTCAATCGCGTAGATCGCGACGTTGCCCGCCCCGGACACGATGCAGGTTTTGCCTTCGAGTGATTCCCCTCGCGCCGCCAGCATCTGCTGGACGAAGTAGCCGAGTCCGTACCCAGTCGCTTCGGCCCGAACCAGCGCGCCGCCATAGCTGAGCCCTTTGCCTGTCAAAACGCCCGACTCATAACGGTTGCTGATTCGTTTGTATTGTCCAAACAGGTACCCCAACTCACGACGTCCCACGCCGATGTCGCCCGCTGGAACATCGGTGTATTCCCCCAAGTGCCGTGACAGTTCAGTCATGAAGCTTTGGCAGAACCGCATCACTTCATTGTCGCTGCGTCCCTTGGGGTCAAAGTCGCTGCCGCCTTTCCCACCACCGATGGGCATCCCGGTCAGAGCGTTCTTGAAAATCTGTTCAAAGCCCAGGAATTTGACGATCGACAAATTGACGGATGGATGAAATCGCAACCCGCCTTTGTACGGACCCAGGGCACTGTTGAACTGCACGCGAAAGCCGCGGTTGATGTGCACCTCGCCCCGATCATCCTGCCATGGAACACGGAAAATCACCTGCCGTTCGGGCTCGCAAATGCGCTCGATGATCTTCTGTTCCGTCAGCCGAGGGTACTTTGCCAACACAGTCCCGATCGATCCCAACACCTCTTTCACCGCTTGGATGAACTCTTGTTCGCCGAGGTTTCGTTGTTGGATATTCCAGAGTGTTGACTCTAATTTTTCATGCATCGTGTGGATCAAATCTCTTGAAGTGGTGCCGGGGAGCCAAATCTGGCGTGAAACAATCGCTCGGCCGACGATTGCCTGATTCCCGGTAGAGAAAGCCAAGGCAACGAGAGTTGTCATTGGCTTGTCGATCGAAGGTGGCTTCTTTGCAATCATGGCCCCAGCATGGAAAGGCCGCAGCGAAAAAACCCCATTAGCACCTGGCATGCCGAACCGTTCGGACCATCGCAATCGACGTCAATCCGGCGTTGAAACAGATTCCATGTGCCCCGCCACTTCACCGATGCGTCAACTCCCGGCGACACCACGTCGCCACAGGTTGACTCCCTGGCGATTGAGACAGGATCACGACTTCCGGTGGGGCCCGGACGTTTCAAAACCAAAGGCAAGCCACCAACATCCTGCTGCCTCCACCTCCAACCACGATGAGACATCCGATTCGTGCCTTGCTTCCTTCCAGGCCGGAAAGCTACAGAGGAATGAACGAATTGCCACTCCTTCTTTTCACCCCCATCAAGGACGACTGCTTGCGAACGAAGAAAGGCGTCCGAACGTTCGCAATCCGAGCGATCAACCTGGGGCTGTTGCTCGCATTGGTGCTTCTAGTTTCCCGGAACGTCGTTTCACGGTTCCTAGCAGAACGAGTGGCGTCGTCCCTGTTGGCAACGGAAGTCCGAGTGGAATCGGTTCACATTGGCCTGGGTACGATTCAAGTTGATGGCATCACGGTCATGGAACCTTCCATCCCAGATGCCGCGCAGATCGAAGTCCACCAAGTCGACGTTGTCGCGTCCATCTTTCGTGGTCTGAGCGACGGGAAGTGGGTCGATCACATTGCCGTTGTGAAACCAGTCCTCCACCTTCGGTTCGACGACGAAGGCCAACTGCTCTCGGTTTTCCCGAAATCAGAAAGCTCATCCGAAGGCGAGACCAAAATCCCACTTCGGTCTTTGCTGGTTCAGAACGCGGAACTGATCGTTCACCAGGGAACACACTGCCAAGCGATGGTGGAGGGAGCCAGCCTTTCGGCCGCGTTCGGAACCGAAATCGACCTCCGCGCGGAAGTCGACCAGTTGCTCGATGGACAGCTCGATTTTCAAACCCGAGTGGATGCAGCCACCTTCGCCGGATCAACCGTCATCCAATTGACGGGCTGCCGCCTCGATAGCCACACGCTACCTGCCAGTTTGTTACCGCCTGACGTTCGCAAGGAACGCGTCAGTGGGACGGCGTCGATGCTGGTCAAAGTGCAGCACCCGGCCGACGAGAAAGATTTCCGACACCACCCCGCGGAAATGCAACTGCGTTTGCAAGACATCGCCTGGAGTGACTTCGGAACGGTGGTGAGCCAAGTGACGCTGCATGCCAACACAAGCCGCGATGGACTCGCACTGAACGTGGACGCGGACCCGCTGCAGGGCAGGGCTCAATTGTCATTGACGACCAATTCACTCGCTGCACCACTGACAGCGAACATGACCAGCGAGGTCAGCGGTTGTGACCTCCAACCCTTGCTCGCTCACTTCATCCCGAACTTTGGCGTTCACGCGACAGCGGGCTTCTCAACGCACTCCCAGGTCAGCTGGCACGATGGGGTCGCTGACTTCCAAAACACAATTCACGCGATGGCGTCAGGCCTCGCCGCGGATGACATCGAACTGGATCCCGTCATCTGCGACGTCATTTGCAAGGGGCAAATCCCACTGGATCCAAACAACTTCGATCCGATGGGAGGGTTGCAAGGCAACCTCTCCGGCAACGTGACGTCAGACGGCCTTGGTTTGCATCAACTGGCCAAGCGACTCGGCATCGCGGATCTGGATGGCCGCCTCCAAACATCGGTCGCCTTCTCACTGCCCCTGGATCAATGCCTCGACCCCAATGCACTGACCGTCGAAGCAACCGCAAGTTGCGAAAACATTCAGGCACACGGCGTTGCACTGAACGACACGGTCGCCCAAATGAGCCTTTCCAAGGGCACGGCTGTCGCTCGCTTGGACGAAGCCCGATTCGTCAGTGCACAGGGCGAGACGATTGCGGTGACAAGCGGTTCCGCACAAACAAGCCTGTCCACTCGGCGACTCCAACTGCAGGCCATCTTGAACGAACTGGATGGACAGCACGCTGCCCGCCTTTGCAAGGTCGATGATGGACAACTCAGAGGGAAGGCAACCGGCCAAGTGGACGCTTCCGTCTCGCTCGATTCGATGGCTCACCCCGACGCCTGGCAAGTGTTGGCCAGCCTGAACACGGTGGGCATCTCCGTCTTGGGAGAAGTGGTCCGCGACGTGAACGCGCAGCTGGAACTGAACCAAGGGCGAATCGTTGTTGCCCCCACCACCTTGCAATGGCGTGAGAACCGCTGCCAGCTCTCATTGGATGGAAAGCTCACCAATGAATTGACAATCGACGCGGACTTTTCAGCGGGACCGATCTCACTCCGTGATGTTGCCGATGTTGCGTCACGTTTTTCATCCACCCCGTTGCCACTCGCCGGAACAGCCCAACTGGCTGGCAAACTGCATGCAGACTCCAAACGCCACACCATCACGACAACCGGGACCGCGTCTTTGTCGGACGCAACCTACGCCCGCACGAGCATTGGCTCGGCCCGTCTGAATTGGAAAGCGGACTCAACAGGGCTGGTGATCCACACGGGATCCGACGATCTGCTTGGCGGTCAATACACGCTCTCGCTGACGACCCACCAACTGGATTGGACGCAGTCGACGATCGAATCGTGGTTCACTGGAATCCAGGCCAACCGCTTGCCTCGATTTGCCAACGTTCAAATTCCTGTGACAGGCACTCTGGAAGGCGGATTCAAATTCACGTCGCTCGGATCGCTCGCCAAACTGGGTGGAAACGCTTGGGTCCGCAGTCGCGCGCTCTCGGCAATGAACGTGCCGATTGAGCTGACACGGGCGGAGATTCAGATCGAGAACGGGATGGCGAATGGGAATGCAAACGGAGAGCTCCTGCAAGGCACCTTTGACGCCAAGGTCCAAAGTGATCTGCAAGAACTCGTCGCATTCGCGAATCAAGACGCCACCGACCTGCGTCAGATTCCCTTTTTCGTGGAAGCCAAACTCAGCCGACTCTCAATCGACAAAGCGATCCAAGCGGCCAAGTTGCCGACAGCCCTTCGCCCTTTGTCCGGGTTCGTGGATGCCAACTGCACGCGTGATGCGAACTCGATCCGCGACGGTTTGCTTTGCACTGCGACGGCGTCAGCGGAACGCGTTCGCTGGAACCAATCCAGACTTTCCGATCGTGTGACCGCCAACGTCGAACTGCGTCCCGATCGTCTGGCGTTGGAATCCGTTGACGGACGATTCGCAGACGGACGGCTCAGTGGGCGGGCGGAAGTCTCGCTGATTGGCGAACCTCGCGGGACGTTTCAATTCGGTATCAACCGAATGAACCTTCGACTTGCTGCCGCACCACTGGGCAACATCGCAAGCGGTGCGTCCGGAACGGCCAGTGTGCGAGTCACCGGTCGCATCGCACAAACCATTTCGGGTCGGGCGGATGTCTCCGCCAACAACCCTTCGATTGCCGACCTCAACATCCGCGCGGTTCGATTCCCGATCGACTGGACGGTCACACCAGCCTCGAACCGCATTGCCTGGCGATGCCGCGCGGGGGTGATCGAAGCAGGCGGTGGAAAGATCAATGTTTCGACCGAGGGCGACTACAGTCGTTCTCTCAACATGCAACTTGCCGCACGGCTGAATCAGATCGACACCTCTCGTTTGCTCCGCGGCAAAAGCGTGGGAGCAGGCGTGATGGACGGGCAAGTCCATTTGAACGCCCGACGTGCCAGCCGCCCGGATCAGATTTCCGGCAACTTCGACCTCCAGATGTCCCAGGTCGATTCGTTGGAGATGCCGATCTTGGACCAGCTCGATTCCCTGGTGAGTTTGACTCCCTCACTGGGTTCCAAACACGACAATGACGGCACCATCACAGGTCGATTGTCCGGCGGATTGGTTCACCTCGATCAACTGGCCATCACACAGAGCAACGTCCAGGTCCTGATGAGCGGCAATGCTTCGCTCGACGGACGTCTCAACTTTGACGTGACCGCAGCAACCGGCCAGGTTGGGCCGGCAGACGGATTGATGGCGCTCACCGACTCGCCGCTCATGCTGGCTGCTCCCGCGCCGGTCACCCTGGTTTTGAAAGCGAACGAGGCGATGAAAGACCGAGTCGTCCACGTCCATGTGGGTGGAACTTCCTCCCGGCCAACCCTTCGTTTGCAACCCGGCAAAAACTTAACCCAAGACACCTTACGTTTCTTCTTGACCAACAGCTTCGGATCGCAGGTTGCCAATGTGGCGGACCAGTCACGGAACCAGAACCGCTCGCGTTAGCAAGCAACGGAAAACGACCGTTCCTTCACCGGCAACAGCGTGTCAATCAAGCAGACAGAACCAAAACTGAACACGGAGATTCCTATGACCCATCATCCTACTTTTCGCACCGTTCAGGTGATGCTGCTCGCCGCCTGCTGCGTTGCAGTCATCGCCGGCTGTCGCACCGCCGCCTCGCTCGGACTGCCTGTTTCGGCAAGTTCCAACGCGTTGCTTCCCTACGCAACGAATCTCCGCCAAGCCGGACATCGTCACGGCATCCCAACGGAGTTGGCCAAGCAAGCCTTGCCGCCTCACCGCATGGAAGCTGGCGATGTCTTGGTCATTGAGCCCAACGATTTCAATTCGCCCGTGCGTCTGCAAAGCGACCAAACCGTCCATCAAGATGGCTACATCGAACTGGGCGACTACGGCCGTGTGGCGGTCCTCGGTATGACGACCGAAGAGATCCAACAAACGGTTCAATCGCGTGTTGCCGCTCGAGAAACGGAAAAGAGTCAACAACGATTCGCTCTCGCCTCACACAGCCAGAATCGCCCGCCGGAGGAAATAGTCGACTACGGCGTCAACGTCCGCTTGGTCAACAACGAAAGCGATCAGTTCTATGTGATGGGAGAGGTCAATGCGCCAGGCTCGTATCAGTTGGTCGGCGCCGAAACGGTGTTGGACGCACTGATCGCTGCCGGTGGTTTGTCCGATCGAGCGAACGAACACAAAATCATTCTCACTCGCCCCCAACCGGACGGACAACCACGACTGGTCCTCCCCGTTTGCTACAAACAAATTCTGCAACTGGGTGATGTCACCACGAACTACCAATTGCTTCCTGGGGACCGCATCTATGTTCCCAGCATCACGCTCTGGGAAGATGTCAAACAAAGCGTCGCCTTCAACAGCGACAAGAGCTGCCCACACTGCCGCGAGTACCGCCAGTAGGTGACGGCAGAGCCAGCGAAACGAACGTCTCGTTCAGACCGCCCAAGACTCACTCGATTTCACGGAACAAGGCATCCGTTTCTTCGATTCGGAAACGCGTGGTCACCACCGAGTGTTTTTCTGGCCCCGGCTGATACTTGATGTACGTGGTCGCCACGATCGTTCCATCGGGCAACAACTCGACGCCCGGATAACCACAATCGCCCACATTCTTCGCGTGACTGTGCAACAGCTTGATTCGATATTGCCCCGGTCGGTTTTCGCGAATGTCCTCGTAAGTTCCGACCCAAGCCACGAAATGCCCGCGTGTTGGACTGCCCGGGGCCTGATCACGGAACGCGAATACCCAGCGACCGTCTGGCAGCGGGACGCCGATGTGTCGATCGCCCGACAATCCCCATGGCGTGTCAACGGGCGTGGTCCAGGTCTGGCCCTCATCACGCGAGAACATCATCAGACTGCGTCCGCGGTGTGTGTTCTCTCGCAGCAGACAACACAATTCTTCCCCGTCGGGTGAACGAAACACGAACGGCTCACAGGGATTCTTCCCTTCCACCGCGGCGACCACACGCGGCTCGGACCAAGTGAACCCTCCGTCCGCGGTGATGGTTTGCAACACGCTCAGCGGTGCTCTGTCCTTGCCGTCAGGCCCTTTGTGATACAGCCCCAGAGTCCGACCATCTTTCAGTGTCACCACACTGCTGAACGTCATCACACATGGAAAACCAAGTGGCGGCATCTCGGTCCAAGTCTGGCCGTCGTCTTCGCTCATGATGCTCGGCATCCCCGGACCACCACGCTGGTTGAGCGACGCCGAGAAGACCCACAACCGCGGCTTCCCCTCGGGATCAAGAATCCGATAGATGCTTGGACAATTTTGATGCTTTGAAAAGTTGGGTGGCAACTGATCGTCCAGTCGCGTCCACGTCAGTCCCCCGTCGTCGCTCTTGGCCATCGGCCCCGCCGAGCCACCGTGATTGACACACCAAACGCAAAGGATTGTTTCGCTCTCCGGCATCCGCAGTGTCGTGGGATGGCCTTGGTAAACGTCTTCGGTGCCCGCTGCGATGACCACCTGACGTTCCGTCTGCTGCGACAAATCCACGACCGGCAAATCAGGACCATCGCCCAACGCGGCGGAAGTCACTGACATGACTCCCACGATCCAGATCAACTGACGGCAAGCCAAACCAATGAGCGGGTTCCTTCGATCAGCAAGCAACAAATGCATGGTCAATTCCAGTGGAGGTACGGCGGGGTGTTTGAATCGAAACGAGACAGTCTACCCGATTCACGCGTCGCATTTGTTCCGAGCAAGGACTCCCAACGGTGGCGTCAGGGAGTGAAGGGGAACAGCAGGGGCACGATCCAGAGCGTGACCGCGAGAACGAGCAACTGCAGTGGGATGCCGACCTTCAGGAAATCGCCGAAACGGTAGCTGCCCGCGCCAGTCACCAGCGCATTGATCGGTGAAGCCATTGGAGTGGAAAAGGAGGTCGATGCAGCGAGCGCCACGCCCATCAACAAAGGGTACGGCGAAACGTCCAGCCGGTGAGCGACCTCCAGTGCCAGCGGTGCGAGCAACACACTCGTTGCGGTATTGGAAATCGCTTGACTGAGCAGCGACGTGACACTGAAGAGCAACAGCAGCAACAGAGTCGGGTTCGCTAAATGAGGGCTTTCCACGATCGCGTCGGTCACCATCCCCAGCACACCCGTTTTCTCGAGCGCCGTGGCCAGCGGCATGACCGAAGCGATCATCACGATGCTGTCCCAATGGATGCTCTGATAAGCCGTCGATCCACGAAATGCTCCGACCACCACGGTCAACAACGCGGCGACCAGAACCGCAGTCACATTGGCGACCACGCCTGTGCTCATCACCATCAACATTCCCAACAGAATCGCAACGACCCAGCCAGCAGCAGGAGTCAGTGTCGGACCATGTTGCTCGTCCTGTGTGCTGATCAGCAACACATCTCGTCGCGATTTCCAGAGTCGCTCCAGCGTGCTCGTGTTGGTGGCAATCAAAAGCGTGTTGCCTGGATTCAATGGCGTGTCAGATGTCCGCGTGCTGATTGGCTCCTTGCCATCGTGCATCGCCACCACCATCGCCCCGTATTGACGAAAAAAGTCGATTTCCCGAACCGTCCGCCCAACCAACTCAGAGCGAGGTGGGACGATCAATTCGGCCAGGTACACATCCTTGGGAAGCGACGGAGCGGTTGAAACCAACTCGACGTACCCTTCCGTGATCAGGCGTTCGACGGCCCCCTGGTTGGAGGATTTAATGAAGAGCGTGTCGCCGGGTCGCAACAGCGTATCGGCGTTGCATTTGCGCACGATATCCCCGTCCGAGCGACGAGTCAGCACCGCGATGACGTTGACTTGAAACGTCGTCCGCAACCCAATCTCCCGAAGCGTGCGGCCCGCCAAGACCGAACCCACGGGAATCGTGACTTCGCTGATCTGCCCCTCCACCCCGTAGCTATGGAGCAGGTCAGGACGCGAAACGTATCGCTGCTCGTGACTCGCTTGCGCCACGTTGTCGTCTTCCTTCGCCCTGTCAGGCAACAGTCGCGTTCCGATCGTGCACATGAAGCCAACACCGACGCAGAGCATGACCAAGCCCGCCGGCGCAAACGAAAAGAAATGAAACGGTTCCATCCCCGCATGCCGAAGTTCTTGACTGACGACGATGTTGGATGGGGTGCCAATCAGAGTCAGCATGCCGCCCAACGCGGCCGCAAAGGCCAGTGGGATCAACAGCTTCGACGGTGAGATTTCCGCACGGCGACTCAGCGAGAGCACGACAGGCAGCATCACAGCGACCGTTCCCGTTGAACTGATGAACGCCGACAACAGGGCACAGGCGAGCATCACCGTCGCGGTCAGCCGGACCGTCGACTTGCCGCCGATTCGCCCCAGCCCTCTGCCGACCTGATCAGCCACGCCGGTTTCCAAGATCGCACCACCGACGACAAACAGTCCGGCAATCATCAGCACCAACGAATTGGAAAAACCTGCGGTTGCCTCCGCTGGCGTCAGGATGCCGGTCAGCACGAGCGCCAAGAGCGAAACAAATGCAACGAGATCCATCCGGAATCGATCCACCACAAACGCGATGATGGTTGCCACCAGGATGAAAGTCACCATCCAAACGTCAGTGGACATCGGTTGATCCGTTCTTTCGTCGGAGTGATTCTTAAATGAAAAAGCAGGTGCGCATCAGTTGTCCCACTGCTGGGAAGGACCATCGCAACGATAGCTCTCGTCAATCGCTTCGTCGATCCATGTTGGAGACAACGGATCGACCGAACGATCCAATATCATCCCACCGTGCAACGATCGATCAGCCGCCCCATACTTCTCTGCCCGAGTCGCATACGCCACGGCAAGCACGGGCAGTGAAAGCTGCGTTTCATCTTGCCAGGCGACGCCGTGCGATATCGCACGCGGTTGCTGTGCAGTTCGTCACACTGTGTGACGCCTTCCCAAACGTGTTCGGGAGTGGCCCTGTGGTGCGACCTCTTGTCCACTGGACCTCCGTTGTGATGCCGAACCGTCAACACGCTGATCGAAATTCAGTTCGCAGCGGCAGCAGTGCTCTTTCCTGAATGAATGTCCATCGCGGAACAACGTTTGCCAATCAAGGATGGCAACTTGATTGCCACGTGTTGAGCGTGGATGGATCTCCTAATTTTCCATCCCTTGGTTCAGCACCACTCCTTGGAAATAAGATGAAGAAAAACGAGCCGCTGACAAAAATCATGTCAACAGGATTGCAGACCATTCACGACGGCGAGCCCGTTTCGAAGTTGCGAGCCATGTTTGAATCCGGTGGCATTCACCACATCCCTGTTGTCAGCGGGGAGAAGTTGATCGGCATCGTTAGCTGGAGTGACTTCGTGCGAATCTCGTTTGGCGAGTTCGGAAACCAAACCTCGAAGTCCTTGGATCAAACACTCGATCACCTTTACAAGGTGCACGACGTGATGGTCGCCGATTGCGTCACGATTGAAAAATCGAGCACGATCCGTGACGCCGCGAGACTGCTTGGGTCTCACAGTTTCCACTCTCTGCCTGTCGTCGAAGGAGACAAGCTGGTGGGCATTGTGACCTCAACGGACTTGATTCAGTATCTCGCTGATCAATAGCCTTCACGCGTCGCCGGAACCGCTTCAGCCAAGCAGCTGTTTCGATCACGCTGGGTGACGCCCGCACAGCTTTTCAACTGCGGGCGATCACCCACTATGGCTCGACCCCAACGCCTGGTCCCTCCCTCAACTCACTTGTCGAGTGTTTGAATCAACGCCTCGGGACGCACAAGGTGGAAATAGTGCCCATGGTCGGCGGTCAAAATCAACGCGGTGTCATCCCAGCCACCATTTTGCTCAATCCACTGAACAACCGCCGCGAACGCATCGTCACCGCTGAGCACAGCCCCGATTGAATTGTCGATGTTGTTGGAGTGATTTGCCCAATCGACGTCGCCCGATTCGACCAGCAACCACCAACGTTCATTTTTCGATTGGAGCACCTCCATCGCAGCAACCGCCATCTCGCGTAGCTGGACGTTTTCAACCCGATCGGCCTCGCTGTAGACCTCTGCCTTGGCCGGTTTGGGATTGCCAACGCTGACGACGGGGTCGTAGTTGCCGTCGGCGGTCTGGAACGGCAGGTGACCGGCTTGAGCACCAAAGAAACCAAACAACCGCTTGCCATCGGTTTTTGCTTGCTCGACGGCCTTGCTCAACACCTCGGTACCAGCCACCCCATTGGTTCGTTGAGCCACGACGTACTTGCCGCCGTTTTGAATATCAATCGCTTCCAAATCTTCGGGCGCCAGGTAGCGATTCCCGGGGACAAAGTTCTTGCCCTGAGCGCCGTCGGTGTCCTTGTCCATTCCCCAGCCACCACCAATCAGCACATCCACCCCTGGCAGACCACCGGGATGATAAATCGACGGACGCCCGATCAGGTCGCGAGTCAAATCTTGATAGTCGTTTCGATGAACGTTGTTGGCGTAGGCACATCCCGGCGTTGCATGGCTGATCGGAACGCTCGTCACCACTCCCACCGCAAAACCATCTTCTTGCAGTGTTCGAGCGATCGGCAACGCCTCACGCCCCATCGAATTGACATTCATCGACGCGTTGTAGGTCTTGATGCCACTCATCAACGAAGTCGCCGAGGATGCCGAATCGGTGTAGGCCTGGCGGTTCTGTTTGCTTTTGCCAATCGGATAGTCCGCGTCCTTGATCGGGCTCCACGGTGAATCGCCACCCAACTCGGGGTCATAACCACCACGAACTTTGCCGTCAGGATTGACGACGATTTGCTTGTCGACACTCACATTGGTGCCATCGTTGTGCGGGCTGGTGACGCAGTAGCCAAAGTCGGTCGTCGTGCCTCGGTAATCTTGAAAATGCAAACCCTCCCCTCGTCCTTGGTCGTAGGCAACGCGACCTGACTTCGCGATCGCAGCCGCTCGCGTCGTGTCCCAATCCATGCCATCGAAGACAAACAGAATGACTCGCTTCTTCCCTGACTCGGCCGCTTGTTTCTGCAGCCGATAAACATCGGTTTGGTCAAAGTACTCCGCGTTCGGGTTCAAGGTCTTTTCAGGCAGGTAGCCGTAGAGCTTTTCGATGGCCGCCGCATCGCGATACAGGCTGTTCTCACCGCGGACCGATTGGAGATCCATCCCAAATGAGTACACCGGGATCAACCGGTTGCTATGCGTTTTCCAACTGGAATAGGTGTCTGGGTCGGATCCCCAGTGCCCCCAGTCCGACGTGCGTGTTGTCGCTGCATCGGCCTGCAACTTGGCGATCGGGTCAGGGACTTGCGCCAGCAACGGCGTCCAGGATGTCGTGACCGCTCCTCCCATCAGAATGGCGAACAGCATTGTCAGGCGAGAGCAAAAACTCATGGTGGGGCCTCAGAAGTCGAGCGGGAGAGGTAGCTGGTGGGACGGTTTGGTGGGAGAGATTTGCTGCAAAGCGCAAAACTCTGGTACCGGCGATCATCCTTGGGGACATGCATCCATTCAAGACCCTTGTCCCCAGTGATTTCGTCCGCCCTCAGGAATCAGCGGCCTGCCTGCGTCTGAACTTGCCCTCCATCACCCGTGCTTCGGCGTGATCCGCTGTCGAATGATTCGATCCAGTGGACGCTCCGTTCGGCCAGTCGTCGGGCGACGATGCCGTGCCAATTTCAGGGAAGTGAATCCCGAACCTTGGGGATGACAACCAACTTGGAGCCGTCTCACAAATAATCCAAACGAGAGGCAAGCATCCACACCGGTATGAGATACAGCAACGGAACACACGCAATGATGAACGCTGAAATTGGCCGCCTGGCGATCAATCCAACGATCGAAAAAAAAGAACAGGTGACATAGACGGGCGGATAGAAGCACGCAGCAGCGAAAAATTTGCAGAGCAAAGCCACCTCCTCCTTCGCTTCCGCTTTCGGCAGATCGCCTGTCGGCACACCATCGCCTGACAGCACACCGAAGATCAGAAACAACCCGAGAATGAAAAGGAACGGCAAGTATTTGAAAGGCCAGATCCCAACCATCACTGGCAAGACAGGAAGCAATCGCCCGACTGATTTCAGTAGTTTCATGCTTGCTCCCATCAGCGTGACAAAAGAAACAGCCCCCGAACGAACCGCCCCCCCCAATGTAACGGATCAACTCCCCCAAAGCTCGCGCAGCGGTCGCGTGCCGCCGAAATGAATGGACCTTGCTCGGGAACCCCACGCGTCCGTTCCGAACTTGCCTTTTGCCGATCGGTTCTGTTGGCCAACAGGCCTTTCTCCACCCCAACACGATGCGTCCAACCTTTGTCCCCTGCTCCCACACGCTTCGGGTATCGGGCGGCTTTCAAGTCTCGAACTGCCAGGCAATTTCTCATGACCCTCGCTCCGGGAGGGTCGAGCGAAGCGAGGGGAGAGTGAAGCAAAGCCGCACGACCCGTGAAGCGGTAGGGGCCGGGAAAGGAGCGTTCAGCGACGCATCCGGGTGAGGGCAACACGCACAACCATCGCCCAACAACACCGAATTTCAACTCCTGTCCCCCCTCTCGCACGGAGGTCGTGCAGTTTTTTGGTGCTGCATTTTGGCGGGTTTTCACGCGGCGCACCTCTCCTGAAACGCAGTTTCAGGAGAGGTCGAGCGACGCCGTTCAGGCGTACGCGAGGGTGAGGGCCGAGCATGGGGAGCGGCGCGGATGGCCCTCCCCCGGAAATCTCGCTGAACGCTCGCTTTCCGACCCCTCCCGCTGCACGGGCGGGGTTCTCAAGGCATTGCAAGCACAGCATTTAAAAACTGCACGACCTCCACGCTTTGTGGGGAGAGGGCGAGGGGCAAGATCTCAACCCAAGGTTCGGAGCACCAACCGGCGTATTTCAGTCACTCGTGGATGGTTTTGGATTGTATTGACTCCGAATCGTGGTAGCTTGCAATGTTGGCCTGCGTGAAGCGTGCACTCAAATCACGCCCGTGAGTTTCCACCGCATCTTCCGGTTGAAACCTCTCTGTTCGCAATTCGCTGTTTGATTTCGCCGTCGATTTTCTTCGGCAGACAAACCGCAGCAGGCCTCTGGATGGCCCAAGGAGGCGATCATGGTGGATGTTTTTGCCAAGACACCACGTTATGTCTTGAAGGATGGGGCGAACCCGACGGGTCCGCCTGTCATTTCAGCAGCGGCCGATCCCCATTCCGTTGTCATTCACGGGTTTTCGGACAAACCAGACTACGACGTGTTCGTGTCTGCCAGTTCGCTGGAACTCACCCCGTACCCACTGGTCAAAGGGTTCCTGAAGAATCAATGCGAACTGGACACGGACGTTCTAAGACTGATCGTGCTCGATCCAGTCTCGCCCACCCAAGCATGCCTAGATGCCACCACGCTTCAGGCCGTACTCGAGGCCTTGCGGATTGGTTCGAAGAGTGTCCCGGTCTCCCACCGATTGCGACGGGATCCGTCTTCGTCGGGCTACCGAATTGAACCGATTGCTTGCTCCTCCCCAGCGAGCCCTCTGTCATGAATTGGAAACAAGTCAAACGGCAATGGCCGGCCGTCCAAAATGGCATCAAACGCACCTGGGGAAAGATCGACGAGATGGACTTGAAGATGATCCACGGCGAACGTGAATCGTTCATCCGAATTCTGGCCCAGCGGTATCACTACACCGAGGCGGTGGCAGAAACCAAGGTGGACCAATTTGTCGCCTGCTTGCAGCCCGACAATGAAAGCCACCAGTTGCCATCCTGGGTCTCTCAACGACTGCAAAGATGTTGGGATCATGTCCATTTTACAAGTCGGCGATGACACCGATCCCTGGATCCAATTTGTCGGCGGCCCCTTCGATGGGCATCGGCAACACCATCCGTCCGCGACGGAACCATTGGCAGCGGATGTCGTCTGGTTGGTCACGCCTGACTCTTTGCGACAGATCGACCATCTCGAATCCATCCACCCCGCCTTGGGAAATGCGTTGACCAGTGTCGCGCTGTACATCCTCAACACGACTTCGGAGCACCCCAATTACCTGTATGCAGGATCCCTGGGCCCACGAGCGTTCAGCGATGTGATTGCGAATCTGAATTGACACGGATGCCCCCACACCACCCCAACCCTCAAGGAAAACGGAATGGAACGCATGGAAGGAAAGTCACTTTCGAGTGGGCTCGCCAAAGGAGTTGCGGTTGTGGTGGGTTACGAGTTGCAGCGGACAATCACGCTGCCCGATCTCGATCAACCTGCTCCCGATCAACCCGAGTCAATCTCCAGAGCCCGCGTCCCAGTCGAATGCGACCGCATGGACGATGCCCTGGAACGATCCCAACGAGACCTCCAGGAACTCAAAACGATTGCATCCGACAATTCTTCGGTGGCCTCGGCGATCGAACTGGTGTCCGCCCACGCGGCGATGGCGGGCGAGATTGCCTCGCTGGTAAAGGACCGAATCTCGCACGATCTGGTGGGAGTCGAGGAGGCCCTGGATTCCGTCATCGTGCAAACAGTCAGTCGGTTGACCAAGATCGACAACGACTACCTTCGCGAGCGAGAAACGGACGTCCGTGACATTGGGCAACGCATGATGCGACATCTGTTGGGACTGACACCAACCAACCTGGCTGAACTTCCTTCCAATGCGATCATCGTTGCCCGGGAACTCGTTCCATCCGATGCGATTGCACTGGCGAACTCCGGACTGGTTGGCATCGTGACGCAGATTGGCGGAAACCTCGGTCACACGGCCATCATCGCTCGATCACTGGGCATCCCCGCTGTCTCAGGCATCGCCAATGTCACTCAGCGAATCACCAGCGGAATGACTCTGTTGCTCGACGGGGAGGCCGGCATCATCACCGCCGAACCTTCCGCAGAACAACTGTCCAACTTCGACGCTCGAATCGTGGAAGCGGAACGTCTCACCGACGCCAGCGACACGCTGAACAGCGGCCCCTGCCGGACCCTCGATGGCATCGAGATCACGCTGCTCGGCAATGTCGGGTTGTCGGCCGATCTGGACCAAGTCCTTCGTCGCGGGATGGCAGGCGTCGGTCTGTTCCGAACCGAGTTTCTCTACTTGCAATCCACCCAGCGGCCAGACACGGAGGCCCAACGCCGGATCTTTGCTCCAATGGCAAAACGACTGGGTGACCGGCCTCTGGTGATTCGCACCTTCGACCTGGGCGGCGACAAACTGCCCCCGTTTCTGTCGCTGGATGAGAACATGGATCCATCCAGTCTGAGTTTGCGTGGGCTGCGATTCTCACTCGCTGAAAAGCATTTGCTTCGGTCGCAACTGACCGCGATCGTCCAGGTTGCCCAAGAAGCCGATGTGAGAATTCTGTTCCCGATGGTGATCGGTGGTCACGACTTCGCGCAAGCGATTTCGATGGTGGAAGAGGTCGTCGAAGAATGCCAGGCATTCAAGCGACCTCAGATCGGAGCCATGATCGAAACGCCTGCCGCCCTGTTCTGCTTGGACGAAATTCTCGAACTCGCTGACTTTGTCGCCATCGGCACCAACGATCTCACGCAGTACCTGTTGGCCGCCGACCGCGAACTGTCCGCTGAAAGCGAACTGGTCACCGCAATGCACCCCGCGGTATTGCGAGCGATCCAGCAAGTCGTGGTGGCAGCCAAACGCTGGAATTGCCCGGTCTGTGTTTGCGGCGAAGAAGCCAGTGACCCCGAATTTGCAGAACTGTTGATCGGACTCGGAATTCAAGAACTGAGCATCAGCCCTTCGCGCGCGGGCGAACTCGCGACCGCCATCGGCAAGATGAATTCAGCAACCGCGAGTGCCCTTGCGCAACTCGCACAAAAGTGCCGCAGCCCGCAAGAGGTTCGGCAATTGTTGACGCCAGAAAGCAGACAAGAACAGCTCGAAGAATCAGACCACCAACCCGTGGATGCAATCGGAACTCGCTCGTGATCGAAAGAAGCTCCACCTCGTTGCTGCTGCAACCGAGTGACGTGCCGCCATCGCAGGCTGACCTCCGAGTGATCGGCGTGTTCAACCCGGCCGTTGCAATCCTCAATGACGACCGGTTCATGCTGGCCCGCGTCGCGGAACTGCCATCCGAATCACGAACCGGATGGCTCCCTCTGCCCCGTTGGTCAACCTCCGGGACGACCGAGGTCGACTGGGTGCGGGAAGAGGATCTGACCCACGTCGATGCACGCGTGGTGGCGATGAAGACCAGCGGCGACCTGCGTTTGACTTCCGTTTCCCATTTGCGACTCTATCGCTCATCGAACGCAAGCGACACGTCTTGGGAGTTCGTCACAACGATTCATCCCGAAGGCCCTTGGGAAGAATACGGCATCGAAGACCCTCGGATCACCAAGATCGGGCCGATCTACTGGATCACCTATGTCGCTGTTTCTCGATCCGGTGCAGCGACCGCACTGATGTCATCGACGGACCTGATGACCTTCCAGCGTCACGGCATCATCTTCCCCAGCGAAAACAAAGACGTCGTCCTGTTCCCGGAAATGATCTCCGGTGACTTTGTCGCCTTGCACCGCCCGAACCCTCACTCGCACTTTCACTCGCCCCAAATTTGGCTGGCCCGTTCGCCCGACATGATTCATTGGGGGCGTCACGAATGTGTTCTCAGCGGAATGCATGCCTGGGAAAGCGACCGCGTTGGCAGTGGCACGCCGCCGATTTTATGCGAGGAGGGTTGGCTCACGCTTCATCACGGCAGCGCTCGTCCGAGTTCCGCCGGCACCGTGGGTTGTTACTCCGCGGGTGCGATCTTGCTCGATCGCGATCATCCCGGTCGTGTGCTGGCTCGGTCAAGCCAACCGATGATGCAGCCCACAACCGAATATGAGCTTCATGGCTTCGTCCCCCAGGTCGTGTTCCCAACCGCCATGCTGGACCGAGACGATCAGCTTCACGTCTTCTACGGAGCCGCCGACACCTGTGTCGCCTCGGCCCGTTTCCCAAAGCAATCCGTCCTGGATTCGCTGCAACGACAACCCCCGAGTCAACCCAAACAATGACCTCACCTGATCTATTAAAAATTGCCTTCCTTGGCGACTACTTGCCGCGCAAATGTGGCATCGCCACGTTCACTCACGACCTGCGAATCGCCGTCGCCACTGAATCCTGTGCGGAGTGCATCGTGGTCACGATGGACGACGTCGACGGCGGCTACGCCTACGACGATGAAGTCCAGTTTCAAGTGGCCGATCAAGAACTGGATGAGTACCGATCGGCAGCTGACTTCCTGAACTTCAGCAACGTGGATGTGATCTCGCTGCAGCACGAATTCGGCATCTATGGCGGTCCCTGCGGAAGCCACATTCTGGCCCTGCTGCAAGACGTTCGGATGCCGGTCGTCACGACCCTTCACACGGTTCTGTCGGAACCCAGCCAAACCCAGCGGGCGGTGATGATGCAGCTGATTCGGTTGTCAACGCGGCTGGTCGTGATGACGGAGCGAAGTCGCCAAACGCTGCTCAACACCTACTCCGTCGACAGTGAACAAGTCGACTTGATCGCGCACGGAATCCCGGAAGCTCCCGAGACCGACCAAAGCGTCCTGAAAGAACAATTCGGGGTCGAGAACAACAACGTCGCACTCACCTTTGGCTTGCTTTCCCCCGGCAAAGGCATCGAACATGTCTTGAAAGCGATCCCAGAGATCGTCGCCCAATTCCCGGATTTCATCTACATCGTCCTGGGGGCAACGCACCCCAGCCTGATTCGCGATCAAGGCGAACGCTATCGGATCAGCCTGGAACGGATGGCAAAGGAACTGGGCGTTTCCAAGCATGTCAGTTTCTACAACCGCTTTGTCGAACTGGAAGAACTGACGGAATTCATTGGTGCTGCGGACCTGTACATCACACCGTATCTGAACGTGGAACAAGCCGTCTCGGGAACGCTGGCCTACGCGTTTGGTTGTGGCCAAGCCGTGATTTCCACTCCCTACTGGCACGCCGAAGAACTGCTCGCCGATGGGCGTGGGGTGCTGGTCCCGTTCGCGGATCCAGCCGCGATCGCGCGCGAGGTGATCGGGTTGTTGGGCGACGACGACCGGCGTCTGGCAATGCGAGCGAAGGCCTATGAACTGGGTCGCAGCATGACCTGGGACCATGTCTCGCAGATGTACCTCGACTCATTCAACCGAGCCCGAGATCAACGCACGTCGTCCTCGAAACCACTCGCGGTCCGCACGCTGGACGAACAACCTTTGGCGCTGCCGCAAATGCAGCTCGACCATCTGCAGCACCTCAGTGATTCCACCGGCATCATCCAGCACGCCATCTATTCCATTCCCGATCACGCCCATGGCTACTGCACCGATGACAACGCTCGAGCCTTGATCCTGACGGTCTTGCTGGAGGAACAAGGCAAGGATTCCCCCGAAGTCCGTGCGTTGGCATCTCGCTACGCCGCCTTCCTCAACAACGCCTTCAATCGTGACACCGGACGATTCCGCAACTTCCTTGGGTTTGATCGACAATGGATGGAAGCAGACGGTTCGGACGATTCGCAGGGCCGCGCCTTGTGGGCAATCGGAACGTGCGTCGGTCGATCCTGCAACGCAGGCTTGGTTGCCTGGGCGCGAGAGGTGTTCCACCAAGCACTTCCTGCCAGCGAACGAACCACCTCCCCGAGAACCTGGGCACTCGCCATCATCGGCATTCACGAATACTTGCGACGCTACAGCGGTGATCGCGTGGCTGCGGCGATGAGTCAGCAACTCGCCGACCGCCTGGCCGACATGTACGAAGCCATCGCCACGGACGAATGGCCCTGGTTCGAAAAAATCGCGACCTACAACAACGCCAAACTATCGCAAGCCCTGATCACACATGGTCGCTGGTTCGACAATCAACGCGCGGTCGACATCGGGCTGAAATCCTTGCATTGGCTTAGCGGAATCCAACGCTCGCCGCAGGGAAGGTTTCGCCCGATTGGTTCCAACGGCTTCAGCCCCGAAGGCGAAGTGACGGCCGTGTTCGATCAACAAGCCATCGAGGCGCATGCCATGATCTCGGCCTCGATCGAAGCCTTCGCTGCCAGCAAAGACAACTTCTGGTCCGAACAAGCTCACTTGGCATTCGATTGGTTCTTGGGACGCAATGATCTCGGCCAACCCATTTACGACGCCTCCACAGGCGGTTGCTTTGACGGCTTGATGGAAAATCAAGTCAATGAAAACCAAGGCGCTGAGTCCACGCTCGCGTTCTTACTCTCACTCGCTGAAATGCGCGGCTTGAATGCCATGATGCGCGTCGTCCCCAACCCCACTCACTGATCTTCACCTTGCCAATCAAACGAACCGGAATCGTCCTCTCGCCCAACCGCCAACGCGTCGTCCTCCGACCGTTCCAGCCTCCTGGTGACGATCGTGTGCTGCGTGTCATCGGACGGGTCTGCACCCTTTCCGAAGCGGAGGTGAACCAACAACTCGCCCATGTCCTGGAGGAATTCCACGGGCGACATCAAAAACCCAAGGCCTACTTTGAACAACGGTTTCGGGACCTCAAACACCACCTGCTCACCGACACCCCGCTCAGCGAAAACCGGCGGCTGCTGCTGGGAGCGTACTTCACCCAAGAATACGCGCTCGAATCGGCCGCTCTGTTCAACCCTTCGCTCGTGTGGCATCCCGACCAATCGAATCTCCCTGCAGGTACGCGGCGGTTTGCAATGAGCTTGCGAGCCGTCGGCGAAGGACACATCTCCTCCATCGTCTTTCGCAGTGGAACGATCGACCGCAACTGCAACATTCAGGTCGATGAATCCGTGCGGTATGTCACGACACCTCGGTACGTCCCCGATTCCTGTTACGAGAACAGTCTGTTTCGGCGCAAACTCATCGAACTCGGGCTCGGCAACACGTTCACCTACGAAGTGCTGGACGCACTCCCGGAGGAATTCACACTCGCCGAACTGGAAACGCGTTTGCAAGCGTCGCTCCGCGAACATCGCTCGCTTCACAACGAACTCGCGCCGCTGGTGGATCGAGTGGTCATGCTGGCCAAATCGAACTACGAAATCCAATACACACCCGATCACGAACTGTCCGAACGAGTCATCTTTCCATTCAGTCCCACCGAAAGCAACGGGATCGAAGACGCGCGTTTCGTGGACTTCCAAGACGACGATGGCAGCCGTCGATACTACGCCACCTACAGCGCCTACGACGGCCAATTGGTCTTGCCCCAATTGTTAGAAACAAAGGACTTCCTGCGTTTCAAGATGCACACTCTCAACGGTCCCGCCGTCGCCAACAAAGGCATGGCGTTGTTCCCGCGGAAAATCAACGGCCATTACGCAATGCTGGGCCGGCAAGACGGCGAACATCTGTTTCTGATGTATTCCGACATGCTCTATTTCTGGCACACCAGCGAATTGATCATCAAGCCTGCCATGCCTTGGGAGTACATCCAAATGGGCAACTGTGGCTCGCCCATCGAAACCGACGCAGGGTGGCTGGTCCTCACTCACGGTGTCGGCCCGATGCGCAAGTACTGCATCGGCGCGATGCTGCTGGACCTGAATGACCCTTCCAAAGTCATCGCACGGTTGAGCGAACCTCTGATCACTCCCAACGAAGTCGAGCGGGAAGGCTACGTCCCCAACGTGGTCTACACCTGCGGTTCGATCATTCATGAAAACCAACTGATCATCCCCTACGCGATGTCCGACTACGCCACCACGTTTGCCACCATCGAAGTTGACAAATTGCTGGCCTTGATGACGTAGAGAACCGTCGAAAAATCCGTGTCAGGTACCCTTTGCCAAACGACGATCCATGAAATCACACTCCCGCCCCCTCAGCGATCATCGATGGTGGGAAACCGGGGTGATCTACCAGATCTACCCGCGTTCATTTCAAGATCGCGATGGCGATGGGGTCGGTGACCTGGCGGGAATCGAGACGCGGCTGGATCACCTGGTGACACTGGGGATCGATGCGATTTGGCTGTCGCCGATCTACCCGTCCCCGATGGCGGACTTCGGCTACGACGTGGCCGACTACTGCGACATCGATCCGATCTTCGGGGATCTCGATGCCTTCGATCGGTTGCTGGCGGCAATCCACTCGAGAGGGCTCAAGCTGCTGCTGGATTTCGTTCCCAACCATTCCTCGGACCAACATCCCTGGTTTGTCGAAAGCCGTTCTGCTCGCGACCATCCCAAACGGGACTGGTACATTTGGCGTGACCCATCGCCCGGCGGCGGACCACCCAACAACTGGGTCAGTGATTTTGGTGGCTCGTCCTGGCAGTGGGACGAGGCGACGCAGCAATACTACCTGCACGCGTTTCTCCCGCAGCAACCCGATCTCAATTGGCGGCACCCGGAACTGCGTCCGGCGATGATGCAGGTGCTGCGATTCTGGCTGGATCGCGGCGTCGATGGATTCCGCATCGACGTGTTGTGGCACATCATCAAAGACGCGGGTCTCCCCGACAATCCTCTCAACCCAAACTGGACGCCCGACCAAACTCAGCGCGATCGGTTGATCCAATTGCACTCGACCGATCAACCCGAAGCTCACCAGATCGCCGCCGAGTTCCGAGCCTTGGCCGACTCCTATGGCGACCGCGTCCTGATCGGCGAGATCTGTTTGCCAGACGATCGTCTCGCCCGCTGGTTCGGCACCCAGGATCAACCTCAAGTCCATTTCCCGGTCAACTTTCACCTGATCGAAAGCGAATGGAAGGCGGACTCCCTGTGCCGGATGATCGCCAACTACGAACAGTCCCTCCCGGCATTTGGTTGGCCCAATTGGGTCCTGGGCAGTCACGATGCACCTCGCATCGCCGCCCGACTGGGAGAGGCCCAATCCCCAGTGGCCGCCATGCTGTTGCTGACCCTTCGCGGCACACCGACGCTCTACCAAGGCGATGAGATCGGGATTGGCGAAGTGACCATTCCTCGCGATCGAGTTCGTGACCCGCAGGATCTTCGGCAACCCGAATTGGGGATCGGTCGCGATCGTTCCCGCACACCAATGCGGTGGGACGCTTCCGCTCACGCCGGATTCAGCACCGTCGATCCTTGGCTTCCGCTGGGTGACGATTGGCGGACGCGGAATGTTGCCGCGCAAGCTCGGGACCCTCAATCGCTTCTGTCTCTGTACCAAACATTGCTCTCACTGCGGCGAAGCCACCCGGCACTTGTGATCGGCGACCTCGTGCACCTGGATTCCGCCAACGACGTGCTCTGCTTTGAGCGACAGCATGGCGAGGAACGACTGTGGATCGCACTGAATCTCAGCGACCAACCCCAGCCCATGCCCAGGCCACAAGAAGCTGCCCAAGCGACCTCCCTGTTCACGCTTCTGTGCTCAACATCAAAACCTCGTCCGCTGGACGGCACGCTGGCGCCCAACGAAGGTCTCCTCCTGCAACGAAGAAAGCAATCCTAGAATGCGAATCGCAATGCTGGCCCCCATCGCGTGGCGAACTCCACCGAAGGCCTACGGCCCGTGGGAACTCGTCACCAGCATGTTGACAGAGGCCCTTGTGGCGAGAGGGGTGGACGTGACTCTGTTCGCCACGCTCGACAGCCAAACGTCGGGGAAGCTCGATGGCGTGGTCCCCGCACCCTACGGCGACGACCCATCGATCGACGCAAAGGTCTGGGAGTTTCGGCATCTGGCTCATCTGTTTGAACAAGCCGACCAGTTCGACTTGATCCACAACCAAGCGGACTTTCCCGCCCACGCCTTCGCCCGGATGATCGACACGCCGATCGTCACCACCATTCATGGATTCTCATCCGACCGCATCCTGCCGATGTATCAAGCGTTCCAGGACGTGGTTCACTACGTCGCGATCAGCGATGCCGATCGGCATCCCAGTTTGCGGTACGCCGCCACCATCCATCATGGCATTCCCATTGATCAGTTTCCGTTTCAGCCAAAGCTCAGCGATGACCTGCTGTTCTTTGGCCGCATCCATCCTGACAAAGGTGCGGCGGAAGCGATCGCGGTGGCACGCCGCAGCGGACGCCCGCTGCACATGTACGGCCTCATTCAAGACCACCAGTACCATGAAACGCATGTCGTGCCAGCCGATGATGGCGTGCACATGACCTACCATGGGGTGGTCGGTGGGAAGCAACGACTGGACGCCTTGGGCAATGCGAGAGCGTTGTTGCACCTGATCAACTTTGACGAACCATTTGGTCTGTCGGTGATCGAAGCGATGGCCTGCGGAACACCCGTGATTGCCACCCGGCGCGGATCGATGCCCGAGCTGATTGAACACGGCGTCACTGGTTTCCTGGTCGACAACTTGGAAGAAGCGAACCAAGCGATTGAGCGAATCGACGAGATCGATCGAGCCACCGTTCGCCGAGCGGTCGCGGAACGTTTCTCCATCGACCGCATGGCCGACGCCTACCAAGCCCTCTACCACCGCATCAGCAACCCCATCGTGGCCTAGGCTTCCAGCCTGGGTTGCGTCCGTCATTCACCACCCGGCACAACTCTCGCCCCCGCTCCCACTCGCGTCAGAGGTCGTGCAGTTTCTGAATGATCTGTTGCGTCTGAACCGCAAAGGGATGTGTCTTGGACTCTGGGGCGATCGCGTCCAAGTCAGCAACGGCGGCCGCGATCGCTTCACGCTCTGCCTCTGTGTCACCGCTGCGTCGTCGAATTTCGGCAAGACTTCGGAACAGCAACGCTCGCCAACATCGATGGGGCATGCTACTGGGTGATGCATCGACCAACGACGACTGAATCGCAATTGCCTTTTCGAGGCGTTCCAGTTCCAAAGCAAAGTCGCCATCCGAACGAGCGAGGCTCGATAGCTTGTGCAAAATGTGAACTTCGGAGATGGCGAACAGTTGTGTCTTGGGATTGCTCGACCGCAGCGGTTGCAATTCCGCCAGCGCTTCGTGAAGTCGCTCGTCCGCTTCGTTGATCAATCGTTTCGAACCGAACTGCCGTCGCAGATTCACGCTGGAGAGCACCTCGACCAAGGCGAACCGGACTCGGGAATCGTCTGGATTTTGAATCAGTCGATCCCGCAAAATTTCGGTGGCTGACAGAAGCTCCGACTGCCGAATCGCTGGCCGCTTTGCGCGACGTGATTTGGCGAGATGAATCCGCGCTCGCAGCACAGCAACTTCACTCGCGTCATGCAAAGGGATTGTCAATTCACTCAACAGCAACTCGGCCGCTGACAATCGCTCACGGGCGATTCGTGATTCAACCGGCGACCCCCATTCATCGCGGCGACGCTGAGGCGGCGGCTCACCGAGCGCCACATACGCAGACGCTAGTTGCAGTTTCAACCGATCGTCTGGATCGGTGACCGCTTCCCCGAACTGGATCGCCATGCCATAGGCTTTGTCGGAATGGGCGTCGTCCAACTTCAGGGCGTGGACTTTGCCGAGCTCGTTGTGCAAACGGGCGAGCAGCATTCGCTTCTCATTCGTTGGCAAACCAGCCAGGTCACCCCGTGTCCCCAAGAGTTCAATGCTTTGGTCGAGGGTGTTGATTGCAGCGTCGGTCTGCCCGAGTTGTCGTTGAATCTGTGACAACCGAAGGCTCGCTTCCACCATTTGTCGAACGATGTCGGGCCGAGTCGGCGACTGGTTGGCAAGCCGTTCGTACAGGGGTTGAATGTTTTCCAACACGCTTGCAGCATGCGGCGATGGATTCAGCAGAAACGGTGCCGAATCCAATTCCCCCAGATCCATGTCTCCGATCGCTGAGCCTGGAGTAGAGACCACCTCCACCACGCCATCCAACGACTGCAGCGCGAGATCGACCGTTTGCTCGGATCGCGCAAGTGCCTCGCTGGTTCGCTTGTTGGCGGCCGATGTCATCGCAAACCCGACCGACGACGCGACCGTTGCGGCCAGCATCGACGCGATGGCGATGCCGGTCACACCAGCCAGCTTCGGGTTGCGGCGACACCAACGAACCAGTCTCTGGAACGCCGTTGTTCGTCGAGCAAGGATCGGCTCGTCTTGCAAAAAACGCTTCAGATCGTCACGCAAATCAGACGCCGATGGATACCGATGGGCCGGCTCAGGATTGATCGCTTTGGCGACAATCGTCTGCAGGTCCATGGGAACATCGGCGCGAACATCCCTCCATGGCTTGATGAGCTGAAGCTTCACCGCCTCCGGCAGTTGCTGCTGGGTCAGGCCTTCAAAAGCAGGTGTGCCCGCCAGCATTTCGTAGAGCGTCAATCCAACGCCGTACACGTCGGACCGCTCATCCGATTGCCCTTGAAAACGTTCCGGTGCCATGTAGCGAGGACTCCCGCTGAGTGCCTGCGTCATGGTCGGATCGTCCCGAGTGTTTCGGGCCAGTCCAAAGTCGGTCAGTTGCGCGACCCCCTCTTCATCGAGCAGAATGTTGGCGGGCTTCACGTCGCGATGCAACACGCCATTTCCATGCGCGTAAGCCAGTCCGTCAGCAATCTGGGCGGCGATCTCAGCTGCGGTGCGACAGTCGAAAGGCGGTCCCTCTGCCGTGATCCGTTTATCAAGCGACTCGCCTCGAATCAGTTGCATCACCAAATACTGCGTTCCATCGCATTGCCCCGTCCCGAAGATGGGCACAATGTTCGAATGATGCATCGCCGCTGCCGTGCTGGCTTCGCGATGAAAACTTTGCAACGCATCGTCGGTCAGCAAAGACTGTTTGGGCAGAACCTTGATCGCAACACGACGCCCGAGCGACTCTTGTTCGGCTTCGTAAACAATCCCCATCCCCCCACGACCAATTTCGCGGACGAGACGAAAATCACCGAGTCTTTCGATCGTCCGTCCCGCGAGCGTCGCTCGTCCATCGCTTTCAGCTTGCTGGTCAACCTTGACCTTTTCGACCGAGAGCACCAATGGAAAGACGCGCCGAATGGGCTCGCTCAGTTCGGGATGGCGAATCGCATATTCCTCGACCGTCGGTCGATCACCATTGCGATACCGTGCCACGAAATCACTGGCCAGGATATCAACCGTTGCGTAGGTGTCGTCGTCGATCGATTCAGGAAGTTGCATGCGGTGTCAAAGAAAAGGTGAATGCGAAGGCCCTGACTGGACAACATCGACAAATTGTAACAAGCACGTCTCATTCACAACCAAAGTGTTAAACAGGTCGACAGGAATGAAGACTCCTGTCGACCTGCTTAGCGAGGAATTCGGTGTCACTGTCCCAAGCGTCCGCCCGGCCGCTGTCCCCCGCCCGTTCGTCCTTGACCTCCCTGACGCGAGTTGCCACGACCACCCGGGAAGTGACTTCGTCCGTTGACCATGCCAGCCGATTCATCTTCGTCTCGCCAAACCGTGAACTCCTGTTGCACCGACTTGCACCAGCCTTTCTCTTTGTTGCACGCGAAGTATTGGATCTTCACCAAAAGGGGTTCGCCCTCGTCCCAGCCCTTCACATCAACTAAAAACTCACGCGGCTCATTATCGGATTCGACTTCCAGACGCTGAGCATGCCCCGTTGCAGGTGAGACCGTTGCACCTTCGACGACGATCTTGTACTCCGGTGGACTGGCAAGGTTGTTCCAGCTTGCTCCCAACACTGGGTCCTGGCGAAACCCAAGGTACAGCTTCCCCGTCCCGGTCTCGATCAAGGATTGGTCGGCTTCCGGGCGAAGTTTCGCATAACGGTTGGACGAATTGAAATCGATCGAGCGCAAGGCAGAGACGGGATTGCTTTTCCCGCCGGACTCGACACGCAACGGAACAGCTTTGCCTTCCACACTCACCCGCTCCACCAGCATTTCGCTTGTGGGAGTGAGGTGGCGTTCGAAACGAGGAAGGTTCAATTCCTCGACGGTCGTCAGTGTCTCCGGCTTGCCGACCAACGCCTCCAACGATTCGCGAAGACTTGATCCCCGTGCCCAGGAACTACGAGTCACCACTTTGCCGGATTGATCAAACACAAACTGAGAGTTGGGAGTCAGAGCGAAATACGATTTCAACGGGTTGTCGATCGGATCGGTCAACCATGGGACTTGGGTCTGCAAAAGATCCTGAGCGTGTTCGACTTGAGCAAATCGTTCCTCGATCGAAGACGGCTGCACAAATCCCCAATTCTCCGGATGGGTCAGGGATTGGTACAGAAAGTAGAAGTCGACGCCTCGGCCTTGAAAGTCGCGAGCGACCGCTTCAATCTCAGGATAGGAATTTCGGAATTCAGGACATGTCAAACAGCCACCGACGATCACGGTGTACTTCGATTGAAAGATGCGATTGACTGGCACCAACTCTCGATCGACGTTGTAGACGGAGAGGCTCTCCGGCAATTCGGCCCCGACCGGAAACCGTTCGTTGAACTCGGTATCACGCGGACGAACGCGATCACGAGGCCGACCGCCCTGGGAGACTTGCCCACCACGCTGCCCCCCGCCTTGACCGCGTCCCAGACCATCACGCCCCTGACCACCACGACCTTCGCCCATTCCACGCTGGCTCATTCCGCGCTGGCCCATTCCGCGTTCACCGGCACCGCGTTGGCCCGCCTCCCGCTGACCAGCTCCGCGGGGGCTCGCTTGCGCGGGCGTGTTCACCGGAGCGTCGTCGGTCGGATTGAGTTGGTTGCGTTGAAACTGCGACGCCAGCACGAGTCGTTCGGATGAATCAAGCGATCCATCTTGGTCGGCGTCGGCAACTGAAAATGCTTTGTGCATGTGCTCGGGTAACTCCGACTTGCTGAGCAAGCCGTCCTTGTCGTCATCAAAGTCCATGAGCTGTTCGGCAAACGCAGCATTCGCTTGAGCCGGATCGCCACCGCGACCTCCGCCACCACCACCAGGTCCACCCCCACCAGGTCCACCCCCACCAGGTCCGCCACCACCAGGTCCGCCACCAAGTCCACCGGCAGATCGGCCACCGCCAGGCTGGCCACCTTGCATTGCCCCCCGTGGTCCACCGCGACCTTGTCCTTGACGATCCGATTGCCCGCCGGCACCCGACGGTCGAAATTCTTCGACGGTCAGCTTTCCATCGCGATTGCGGTCCAGCTTTCGCAGCGCAGCGGCCGCACCTTCGATTTCTTGCGACGACAGTTCCTCATCCCCATCCACATCGAAGATACGAAGCATCGGCGGGATCGATTGCGTTCCGGGCTGCGAGTCGGGACGCCCCATTCCTTGCCCACGCCCGCCTCCCATGCCTCCGCCTTGCCGTCCGCCGCCCTGTCCGGGGCGACCACCTGGAGGCTGCGCGTTGACATGTGATTCGCTCAGCAACATAGCCAACGCACAGAAAACAGTGAGCAGTGACAAACGCTTCATGATGGGGCCCGTGGAAGGATCAGTGGAGGAGGGTTCACAGACTGAAACCCCACCGCGAGGCCGCTTCTACAGGTAAAACGAAAAAAGTTTGAAATGAGAGCGGCTGGTGTCGCTCGCTTCACCAGAAAGATCACCAGTCGGCCACAAGCGGTTGATCAAACCACCCCGCACGGACGAGCATTCACAGTTGCTCCAGCACCGACCGCAACCGTTCCAACGCTCGCACGTAACGAATGCTGGCTGCTTTCGGCGTGATCCCAAGCTCGATCGCCACCTCTTGGTTGGTCAGTTCCTCAAAGTGACGCAGCGCCACGACTTCGCGATCCATGTCGCTCATCTCACTCAGGGCCGACCGCACCTCCGCAATCAATTCAACCTTCACTGCCGCCTGGCTGGGGGAAGTGAGATGAGCCATGAAACGTTGCGAAAGACACAGCGATGTGTTGCCCCAAGGATTGTCGTTGCCCGGATTGGATTCACGCAACGTCGAGCGTGATTCGGTGGCCAGATGGCGGCGATGAACCCGACTCAGCGTCTGCCCGGCGACCAGTCGGAGCCACAGAAAGAGGGACGGGAAATCGCCCTGGATGTAGTGTTCGAGCCGTTTTTCGGCATCCAGGTAAACGTCCTGCAAAACATCGTCGGCATCCACACGTGCACGAATCTGATCGCTGAGCCGAAAATGAATGATCTGCCACAACCGGGCGCGATGGCGCGCAAACGCATCGGCAAACAGCGACAAATTGCCATGTTTGAGTTGCTGTTCGATCTCTCCGACGTCAATATTCACAAAAATGGCGTGGCAGCTGTAGATGTCTGCAACCGTTGGGGTTTCTAACCATGAGGAAGTTGCACCGCCCATTGTATCCAAGGCTGATCCTGATGAAACCAACTCTCGCCATCCCCACGTTTGTGCTGTTCGCCGCATCGATCATCTTGCCCAATGCGGCACTTCACGCGGAAAACTCGCCCACGAAAAAGAACATCGTGATCTTGTTGGCCGACGACCTTGGCTGGGGCGATGTTGGATTCCACGGAGGGACCGCTGACACCCCGAACATTGATTCCCTGGCCAAAGACGGTGTGCGACTCAACCGCTTCTACGCCTACCCGGCCTGCAGCCCCGCCCGGGCAGCGATGCTGACCGGCCGATTCCCACACCGCTATGGAATCTCCGGCCCCGTGCGACCTCGCGACGAGGGGTTGCCGACCAGCGAGAAACTGCTCCCCGCTGTGTTTCAAAAGGCGGGCTATGAAACCAGCTTGATTGGAAAGTGGCACCTCGGCCTGGCTGGCGAAGAAGCCCATCCCAACCGCCGAGGCTTCGACCACTTCTACGGCTTCCTCGATGCTTCAATTGACTACTACCAACACACTGCAGGTCGAGGGCAGCTGGATTGGCAACGCAATGGAACCACGCTTGAAGAGGAAGGCTACTCCACCGACTTGCTGACCGCGGAAGCCGTGCGTCAGATCGGAAACCAACGCTCGGGGAAACCGTTCTGCATCGTCGTTTCCTTCAACGCGCCCCACTCGCCCTTTCAAGCTCCCCAAAACTTGATCGCAAAGTACCAAGGGCGATCCAACGAACGCGAAGCGACCTACGCCGCCATGGTCGATTCGATGGACCAAGGCATCGGGCGAATTCTCGATGCCATCGACGATCAACAACTTCGAGAGGAAACAATCGTCGTGTTCGCATCGGACAACGGTGCGGCTCGAGCTGGAACGAACGAACCGTTTCGTGGGCAGAAACGACAAATCTACGAGGGTGGAATTCATGTCCCTTGTGTCATCCGTGCTCCTGGCATTCTGAAAGCTGGAACCGAGAGTGAACAGCTCACCGCCATCCACGATCTCTTCCCCACACTCGCAGCAGCCACAGGAGTCACCATCCCGTCAGCGAAACCGCTCGACGGCACCAACCTCTGGCCACAACTGGTCGGTGGCAAGTCAACTTCGCGGACCATCGTGATTGCCGAAAACGACCATGCCCTCCTTCAAGACGATTGGAAACTCATCCAATTCGCGACGGGTGAGACGGAGCTGTTCCATTTGCGGACCGATCCAACGGAGTCTCAAAACAGGGCCGACTCGGATCCCCAAGTCGCCTCCCAATTGCGATCCAAGCTGGCTCAGTACCAAGGGATCGTCCAAACGGATGCACCGTCCCAAGCTGCCAACCCGTCACCTGCGGCGGAGCATGACACGACGAAGGTGTTGATCGCCACCGCGACAGAAGACTTGCAAGAAGGAGAATCGCTCTCGACGGCAACGATCCTTGGGGATGCCAAGTACGGGGTGCTGGGTGATCCGCGTGTGGAATCCAATGGGCGCGGCATCCGCTTGCTTTCCAGCGAAGATGTCGATGGCAACGGTATCTTTGCCAGCGAAGTGTCACTGACCAGCGACGAGGTCTCGGCCGACCAACGCTGGTATCGATTCTACATCTCTGGGCTCGCCCAAGACCACTTTGCCGTTGAACAAGACGAACTGTATCTGAAGGTCGAGTTCTTCCAAAAGAATGGCACCGACTCTTTGGACCTGATCAAAGAGCGAATCTACCCACAGGTCTTAAGAGAACGAGAAGACTTCTTTGACAAAGACACCAACGAAAGTCTCGGTCACGCAACTTGGCGAACCTACGCCATGGACTTTCGAACGCCGTTTGCGGAAGTCGACACCCTGAAGCTGAGTGTGGGTTTCGCCAACGGAAAAGCCCTCGAGGGAAAATCCGAGTTCTGGGTCAATTCGATGGACCTCCGCCCCATCGATGCCCCCGCGAACTACCAAGCGGCCAAGCCCACCCTTCAAGACTTTCCACAACCGGATGAATCGACTTTGATCGCCCTTGGCGGTCGTTGGTACTTCGCGCCGAAAGACGGCCAACGCAACGTCCCCAAGCAGTTCGACCACACCAACGCCGAACAACTGCTCTACAAGACGGATCGCTACCACGCCCCGTTCGCCGGCAACATGAGTTCGTGGTTGCGTGCCGGATACCTCGATTTCAATGGCGACGAAGTCACGAAAGACGAGCACAAACCCTACGCGGTCATCGTCACCTTCACCGACGAACATCTCGTCATCCGAAGCCGCAATCTGCCGAATCACCCCACCGCAACGTTCCCGGATCGCTGGCGAATGCTCGATGGAAACCCGTCGTACATCCAAGAACAAGCGAACACGTGGCACATTCCGTTGGAACCGAAGCGTGATCCAGACGCCATTGCGATGGATGAAAAGAACTCCAATCAAGCCCTCCCGATGGGAGCGATCGGTGTCGCAACCAACGGCGTGATCTTCTTCAATCCCTTTGACCATATCTTTGAAACCGATGCGGTTTGGAGACTCGATCGTTGTTGCGGTCACCCCAGCCCTCGACAACAGTATCACTATCACAAGTATCCGGTCTGCGTGAAGACTCCATGGTGCGACGAAGGGCAGTCTCACTCCGGCGTGATTGGATTCGCTTTCGACGGGTTCCCTGTTTACGGTCCCTACGAATCAAAAGGCTTGCTCGCCAAAGACGATTCAAAGAACCCACTCAACGACTTCAATCTTCACGAAGACCCTGACCGTGGTCCTCACTATCACGTCACGCCCGGCGAATACCCCCACATCATCGGCGGGTACTGGGGAAAGATCGACGCGAACAATCGCCCGGGACGAAGGTGAGCTGGCAAAACCACCCACCCCCGGAAAGCTCGCTGAACGCTCGCTTTCCGCCCCCTCCCGTTTCAACGGGCGTGCCGTTTGACTTCCCTCTCCCTTGGGAGGGCACAGACAAACACCTGGCAATACAAGACTTCAAAACGGCACGCCCCCAGCGAAGGCAGGGTCAAAAACAAGTTTTCAGCGACCATCCACAGGCGACCTGAACCGCACTAAATCAAACCGCTAACGACGGATAACCAGGAAGCCTTTGACATCGCGAGGAAAGAGCCGATGTTCAAGGGCTTTGTTCAACAGGCCATGAAGCGCAGCGGCGAAGTCGGGCGGTATTGAAACAGACAATCTTTCCTTGCCGCCAAGTTGCGGCTTCCATTGTCCAGCCTTTGGAATGGAACTTATGAGCGACGGTCTCAGTCTCAAATTTGCATGCGGTTTGGTTCAACGTCGATTTCAAACCACTGCTAGCGATTACTCGATCGGAATCGCTAAGCAGGTCGGCAGGAATGATCGGGCATCATCATATGAGCCGTTTGGGCGTTAGCCCCGGTTGCAAGTGGGAGCAACAACGCTAACCGAAACTGGCCAAATGCCGAAAGACTCCTGCCGACCTGCTTGGCCTCCGGTTTAATCCCTTGTTTCTTCACCCCAGCGTTTCATTGGGCCGGGGCTCGGGCCGAGGTGGATGTGCAAAGTCACAACCCGCCGCATCAGCAAGGCCCCACGTAATCTGACTCGCAACGGCTTGTTGATTTTGTTGGTAGGTTGGCCACTCTTGGCCGACATCCAAAACTCCGACGGGCAAGAGTGCCTTTTTATACCCCACATCTTCTGGGAGCCGTTTGCGTTGTAAGTACAGGCGTTTTGAAGCCAAACATCCCTTGCCCAAGAACCATTAAGCAGGTACGCAGGTGTCATCGGGTATGTGAGCCGTTGGCGTTAGCCACGGTTTTCACGCACAACCGGGGCTAACGCCCAAACGGCTCACATGATTGT